>DASTZJ010000316.1:0-10562 GCA_035764345.1 Candidatus Udaeobacter sp. | reverse complement strand
TTCTTGCAGATGTACGGCGACGTGGTCATGGGAGTTCAGAAACGTCCGGGCGAAGACCATGAACCGTTCGAGACGGCGATCGAACGGCTCAAGGACGAACGCTATGGCAAACATGACTTCCCGGATGTCAGATTAACAGTCGCCGATCTGAAGGAGCTGGTGCAACGGTTCAAAGCATTAATTGATGAGCGCACCGGAAAATCTTTCCCGCAAGATCCGCAAGCGCAGCTTTGGGGCGCAATTGGGGCCGTCTTTGGATCGTGGATGAACGATCGCGCGATTGTTTACCGTCGGAAATACGGTATCCCGCACGATTGGGGAACGGCCGTGAACGTACAGACGATGGTCTTCGGGAACATGGGCGAAACAAGCGCAACCGGGGTCGCATTCACACGGGATCCTGCGACCGGCGAAAAAGTTTTTTACGGCGAGTATTTGATCAACGCGCAGGGCGAAGACGTGGTTGCTGGCGTGCGCACCCCCCATCCCATTGCCGATCTGGCAAAAGAAATGCCCGCAGCTCACAAAGAGCTGATGAAAGTCCGCGCGATCCTGGAGCGTCACTTCAAGGACATGCAGGACCTGGAGTTTACGGTGGAGGAAAATCGCCTCTACATTTTGCAAACTCGCAACGGCAAACGCACCGGCCACGCCGCCGTCCGCATTGCGGTCGATATGGTCGGTGAAAAATTAATAACAAAAAAAGATGCCGTGCGCCGCATCCCGGCCGATTCGCTGGCTCATCTTTTGGCGCCGGTTTTCGACCGGCAATCTGCGAAAGAAGCGAAAAAAATCGGAAGCGGCCTGGCCGCCGGCCCGGGTGCGGCTTGTGGTCGAGTCGTTTTTAACGCGGAGGAAGCCGTGCCGCGCTCGGAGAAAGGTGAGAAGGTCGTGCTCGCCCGCATTGAAACTTCCCCCGAAGATCTGCGCGGCATGATTGCTGCGGAAGGCATTCTAACGTCACGCGGCGGCGTCTCTTCGCATGCGGCCCTGGTTGCGCGGCAAATGGGAAAGGTGTGTGTCTGCGGCGCGACTGGGATTCAAATCGATTATCAGAAACGCACCCTCAGCGCGAACGGCACAACCTTGAATCGAGGCGATTACATCTCCATCGACGGAACCGCGGGGGAAGTATTTGCCGGAGAAGTCGCGACTGCGCCGTCGGAAATCGTCCAAGTGCTGATCGATCGCTCCCTGGACCCGAAAAAGAGCGTCACTTATCAGGAGTACGCAAAACTGATGAAGTGGACAGATGAATTTCGCTTACTGGGAGTGCGCACAAACGCGGATACTCCCGAACAGGTGGCGAACGCGGTCGCATTCGGTGCTGAAGGCATTGGCCTCTGTCGCACGGAGCACATGTTCTTCGAAGGCGATCGGATTGACGCCATGCGGCAGATGATTCTTGCTGGCACGAAGGACGAGCGGGCACGTGCCTTGGCAAAGCTGCTTCCTTACCAGCGCAACGATTTCATTGGCATCTTCACAGCGTTAAAAGGTTTGCCCGCGACGATTCGTTTTCTCGATCCACCGCTTCATGAATTCTTACCGACTGATCACGCGCAGCAAAACGAACTCGCGAACAAGCTCGGCGTGGCGGTTGAACAAATCGCGCGCCGCGTGCATGAGCTGCACGAATTTAATCCCATGCTCGGTCATCGAGGCTGCCGGCTCGGCATTGTTTATCCCGAGATTTCCGAAATGCAGGCACGCGCGATTTTTGAAGCCGCTGCCGAAGTGCAGGCCAAAGGAATTAAGGTTCGCCCCGAAATCATGATTCCGCTCGTTGGATTCCCCCGTGAGCTTAAGCTTCAAATCGACATCGTGCGGCGTGTAGCCGGTGAAGTGGCGAAGGAAACAAACGCGAAATTCAGTTATCTTGTCGGGACAATGATCGAAATCCCGCGCGCAGCGCTTGTTGCCGACCAGATCGCGCGGGATGCCGAGTTTTTCAGTTTTGGTACGAACGATCTCACCCAAACGACATTGGGAATGAGCCGGGACGATTCAGGAAGCTTTCTTCCCGCTTACGCTGAGCTAGACATCGTCGATTCAAATCCCTTCGCGTCGATCGATCAGAAAGGTGTCGGGCGTCTGATGGAAATAACGCGTGACCTCGGACGCAAAACTCGGCCAAACATCAAACTGGGAATTTGCGGCGAACACGGCGGCGAGCCTGCGAGCGTCAAGTTTTGTCACCGGCTGGGCTTGGATTATGTAAGTTGCAGCCCGTTCCGGATTCCGATTGCCCGATTGGCAGCCGCGCAAGCAGCGCTCGAGAGTTAAAGGCTTGGTTACATTTCAGGACATCGAGGCGGCGCAAAGACGCATTGCGGGTGCGGTTTCATATTCGCCGTGTCCGGTTTCGATTCCGCTCAGTGAAATCACGGGGATGGAAATTTTCTGCAAGCTCGACAACTTACAGCGGACAGGAAGCTTTAAGGAACGCGGTGCCCGTAATGCGCTCGCACAACTGTCGCGCGACCAGCAAAAGCGCGGGGTCATCGCCGCTTCTGCGGGCAACCATGCTCAGGCGCTCGCTTATCAGGGCAGCTTGCTCGGTATTCCCGCAACGGTGGTGATGCCGAAATTCTCGCCTCTCATAAAAATAAGCAATTGCCGGAACCTCGGCGCGACGGTCGTTTTGCATGGCAGCGATTTCGCCGAAGCGAAAGCCCATGCACACGAGATCGCGAAGGAAAAGCGCTTGGCTTACATTGACGGCTACGATGATCCCTCAATTATCGTGGGCCAGGGCACGATGGGTCTCGAAATCGTCGAACAAGTTCCCAATCTTGACGCCGTGGTTATTCCCGTAGGCGGTGCCGGTTTGCTCGCCGGCGTTTCCTTGGCCGTCAAAACTTTACGACCAAATGTCAAAATCGTCGCCGTTGAAGCGGAGAACGTAGCCAGTTTTTCCGCTGCGCTTGAAGCAGGGAAACCGACAAAAATCACGATGCGTCCCACGCTCGCAGATGGGCTCGCCATTCCGCAGGTCGGCGCAAATGCGTTTCAGATTGCGCGGCCGCTCGTCGATCAGGCCATCACTGTGACTGAGGAAGAGATCGCCCTGGCGATTCTTCGTCTGGTCGAATTGGAAAAGAGCGTCGTCGAGGGCGCCGCTGCTACGCCGCTGGCTGCGTGTATGTCCGGAAAATCAAAACAGCTCGCCGGCAGGCGAGTGGTTCTCTTGCTTTGCGGTGGGAACATCGATCCGAATGTGCTCAGCCGCGTGATTGAACGGGGCCTGGTCGCGGACGGACGACTTGGACGATTCACCGCGGTGATTAGCGATCGACCCGGCGGGCTGGCCGATCTGGCAGCACAAATCGCATCCACAGGAGCAAGTGTTAAGCAAGTTGTTCACGATCGCGCTTTCGCCAGCCCAGACGTCTCAGCCGTCACCGTTCTTTGCACGGTCGAGACCCGCAATCATCAACACCTGGCTGAGCTGCGCGCCCTATTGAAAAGCCGCGGCGTGGAAATTCACGACGCGACGTAAACTTCTGCAGCAAACTCAACCTTCGACATCGCGTCACCGCGCTTGCCGCCCGACTTGAAGCGCGATTCGCTTTCCGTAGTCTGCTCCCATGCAACGGCGTGAAGAAATGATCGACGCGAATTCCTTCGCGCGCCGTCATATTGGCCCGAACAAAGACGAAGTGCGCGTCATGCTCCGCGAGCTCGGCTTCGAAAATCTCGATTCCCTTGTCGAAGCCGCTGTTCCAAGAAATATCCGGCTGAATCGAGAACTAAACTTGCCGGAAGCCAAATCCGAGATGGAAGCGCTGGCCGAACTCCGATCAATTTCCAGGAAGAACAAGGTCGCCCGCTCGTTCATTGGCGCTGGCTACTGGGATTGCATCACGCCTCCCGTCATTCAGCGAAACATTCTGGAGAACCCAGGTTGGTACACCGCCTACACACCCTATCAGGCTGAACTCGCACAAGGCCGGCTTGAAGCGCTGCTCAACTTTCAAACGATGATCACCGACCTGACAGCGCTCGAGATCGCCAATGCCTCCCTGCTGGACGAAGCCACCGCCGCCGCGGAAGCAATGGCGCTTTGTCATGCGACCGTCCCGAATCGCAAAACGTTTTTTGTCGCCGACAACTGCCATCCGCAGACGATCGCTGTTGTGCAAACGCGCGCGAAGCCTTTGGATATCGCGGTCAAGATTGGCGATTACTCGCGGTTCAAGTTCGACGAAACCGTTTTCGGCGCGCTTGTCCAATATCCCGCGACCGACGGGGCGATTTACGATTATACGGATTTTGTAAAGCACGCGCACGATGCCGGCGCCCTTGTGGTAGTCGCCGCCGACATCCTAGCGCTCACGCTATTGAAACCGCCCGGAGAATTCGGCGCCGATGTTGCGGTCGGTAACACGCAACGCTTCGGCGTTCCTCTCGGATTCGGCGGTCCACACGCGGCGTATTTCGCCACGCGCGATCAATACAAGCGTCACATGCCAGGCCGGCTGGTGGGCGTTTCACATGATGCAGAAGGCCAACCTGCTTATCGACTCGCGCTGCAAACGCGCGAACAGCATATCCGTCGTGACAAAGCGACGAGCAACATTTGTACGGCTCAGGTTCTACTTGCCGTTATCGCCTCGATGTACGCTGTCTATCATGGTCCCCGCGGGTTGCGCGCAATCGCCGAGCGAGTTCATGGCCTGACAAGTCAACTTGCAGATGGTCTGCGTGCACTGGGTTTGAAAATCATGCACGAGAATTTCTTCGACACAGTTCGTGTGGAAGTGGAATCGAGCGAGGTCATTTCGGAGCACGCGGAAAGAGCAGGCTGCAACCTGCGCGCGCTGGGCCCACGCGCGGTTGGCATTTCATTCGACGAAACGACAACTCCACGCGACATCGAGCTGTTGATGTCCGTCTTTCGCGGCACACCTGTGCGCGATTTCGCCGATGACGATTTGGGTGAGCCGCCAATCCGCATTCCGCAATCCGCAATCCGCATTTCCCAATTTCTCACCCATCCTGTCTTCAACACGCACGACACAGAGACGGAAATGCTGCGCTATCTGAAAAAGCTCGAATCGCGCGATCTGTCACTGACTACCTCGATGATCCCGCTCGGTTCATGCACGATGAAATTGAACGCCACGGCCGAAATGTTTCCGATTTCGTGGCCGGAAATTTCAAAGCTGCACCCGTTCGCGCCCCTGGGACAGACCGCCGGTTATGCGGAGATGTGTAAACAGCTCGAAACCTGGCTTGCCGAAATCACGGGATTCGACGCCATGTCATTGCAGCCGAATGCCGGATCGCAGGGCGAATTCGCAGGCTTGCTGGCGATTCGCGAATATCACGCTTCGCGCAATGAAGCGCATCGCAACATTTGCCTCATACCGACGTCGGCCCACGGCACAAACCCGGCCAGCGCGATCATGGCTGGTTTTAAGGTTGTCTCCGTAGCCTGTTTGAAAGATGGAGATATTGATCTTGCCGATCTGCGTGCGAAGGCCGACGAGCACGCTCGCGATCTCGCGGCGCTGATGGTGACCTATCCTTCCACACATGGTGTCTTCGAGCCCACAATTCGCGAAATTTGCGACATTGTGCACGCGCACGGTGGCCAGGTTTACATGGATGGCGCAAACATGAATGCGCAAGTCGGCCTATGTCGCCCGGGCGATTACGGCGCAGACGTTTGTCATTTAAATTTGCACAAAACGTTTTGTATCCCACACGGCGGAGGCGGCCCGGGTGTCGGGCCGATTGGCGTGGCCAAGCATCTCGCGCCTTATCTACCGCGAGAATTCGTTCTCGATCCAGAGACTGGGCGAGTTCTGTTTGGCGAAGGAGAGCACGGGAAACGTCCGCCGACTGGAAGCGGCTCTGATTACCGCCACGGCGGAGGCAAGGGAGGTAATGTGGCTGCCGCGCCCTACGGCAGCGCCAGCATTTTGACGATTACATGGATGTACATCCGCATGATGGGCGCACAGGGATTGAAACAGGCAAGCGAGGTAGCGATTCTAAACGCGAATTACATCGCGAAACGGCTCGATCCTTACTTTTCCGTGCTTTTCAAAGGCAAACGCGGCCTCGTGGCGCATGAGTGCATCGTCGATCTTCGCCAATGGAAAAGCGCGGACATCGAAGTGGAAGACGTAGCGAAGCGGTTGATGGACTACGGATTTCACGCGCCGACCGTCTCCTGGCCGGTTGCGGGGACGATGATGATCGAACCGACGGAAAGCGAACCCAAACACGAGCTCGACCGCTTTTGCGACGCGATGGTCTCCATCCATGCAGAGATTGAGGCGGTTGCGAAGGGAAAGATGGATCGGGAAAACAACACGTTGAAAAACGCACCGCACACCGCGGGGCAAATCGCTTCCGAAAATTGGGACCGCCCATACACGCGCGAACAAGCAGCTTTTCCCGCGCCGTGGACACGTGAACACAAATTCTGGCCAGCCGTCGCCCGCATCGACAACGTTTACGGTGATCGAAATCTCTTCTGCTCTTGCCCGCCGGTCGAAGAATTCGAGGTTTGAAGCGTCGCTTCCCAGTCGTTCCTTTCTCGTTGATAGCGTTTACGATGAGATTAGCTGTAGGCATGTCTCTACTTTTTCTCGCGACGATTGTCGGCGCCGTGGAGCTGTTACCTGTTGCTCACTCGGACGTAGCGCAGCACGTCGCCCAGGCATTCGCTATGCACGACCCGTTTAGTCCACGCGGACCATTAGAACTCCATGTGTTCTCAATCATTCTTTTCCTCGGTTTGCTCTCGGGCGGCATCGCGCTCCTTCAAAAACGTAAGCTCAATAGAACGCGAGGCCTCTAAGCACTATCGATGCGAAAGGGTCGAGAGATTCCTCGACTTCGCTCCGGATGACAAAAAAACAGCGGCGCGCGAACTTATGCCTCTGGCGCGAACTCGGGAGCAGCGGTAACAACGCGGGTTGGGACAAGCCGTAACCCTGGGCCTGTCGTTTCTCCAGTCGTAGCGGGCCCCGCTTCGTGATACTCGGCATCGCTGTTGACCTGCCAGAGATCGTAAAGCTTCGTGTCTGCGAGAATGTTTTCCACGCATAACATCGCGGTCATCATGGCGTGGTCTTGGTTGTTGTATTTATGCATGCCGTTGCGACCGACTGGATGCAGGTTTGGATAACGGCGGTCTAATTCTTCGCGGATGGTAGCGACGTGTTGTGCGTAATCATCATCGTAAACGGGGTACGCTTTTTTTTGTCGGACAACGCAGCCATCGACGAAGTCACCTTCCCTAGCCAACCCAATTTTGATCAGTTCGTGCTTGGCGAGCTCGATCAAGTCGCTGTCACTCGAGTCCCAGAGTCCGTCGTGTTCGAAACAGAAGTATTCGAGACCGTAACAAACCTTGTCCCGCTCGGGCACCATTTCTGGCGACCAAGAGCGGAAGTTTTGAACGCGACCAACTTTGACGCTTGGATCGTGTATGTAGATCCAGTTGTCATCAAACATCTGTCGATCTTTCAAGATCAACATCACCGTGAGGAAATCGCGATACTTAAGACTTTTGGCAGCACGCTTCGTTCGCTCGCTCACGCTCGGTGACAATCCACAGATCAACTCCCGCATCGGGGCAGATGAAATGATGTGTTCGACTTCTATCGTCTGCGACTCACCCTGTTGATTCTTGTACTCCACTGTCCAACTGCCAGACGTTTCATCGTAAGAACAACGGGTTACCCTGCAGCCCATCTCAAGCCTGCCGCCCAGCGCCTTCGTTTTTTCCGCGCAAGCCTCCCACATCATGCCCGGCCCTCTCCGCGGATAGCGGAAGGAATTAATCAGTGTTTTGATCACTTTTGTTCGATCCCCATTGTAGCGCTGCGGAATCAGGGCATTCTTGATGGCGCTGCCGAGCGAAAGTCCTTTAATGCGCTGCGCAGCCCAGTCGGCGGAGATTTCCTTGCAGCTCATGCCCCAAACTTTTTCGGTATAACTTTTGAAGAATGTGTTGAAGAGGCGTTTGCCGAACTGATTGCTTACCCACTCCTCGAAATTGCGTGGATTTCGCACCGGACGAAGGCGCGCTTTCATCCACGAAAGGATGCAGAGCGCAGACCTGAAGACCCCAAGCTTGAGCAGCGCTTCGACCGGCCTTAACGGATAGGAGAAAAATTTGCCGTCGTAAAAAATGCGCGAGGAACGCGGGCGCACGAGCATGTCGTTCGGCAAGATCTCGGTCCACAGATCTTCGACTGCCTTGGACTTGGAAAAGAAACGGTGCCCGCCGATGTCGAAGTGAAAACCTTTGTAGGTAACGGTCCTGGATATACCGCCCACGTAAACGGGATCAGCTTCCAGGACAACGACATCGACTTCCTCTTTGGACAGAAGATACCCGGCCGTTAACCCTGCCGGTCCCGCACCGATAATGACGACTCTTGCTTTCATCATCTTGTTCTAAGCAACCCAGTTTCCCCGGGTAAAATTCCAGACGTACCATCCCTGTACGCATAACCCAGCGGCACTGAGCACCGCCACTGCCGCCGCGCCGAACGCCCTAACGAACACCGGCGGCGTACGAAATTGACTCAGAAAATTTAAGAGCGCCAGCACGATCAATGCATGCACGCAAAATTCGTAACGGAGCATGCTTTCCATGTCCACGCAGGCCACTCCGCTGACGGAGAGGTAGTAGATCACAAAAGCGCAGAAATAGATGGCGGCGCGAATGGATAAATCGGCCCTCCGTCGAATTGCCGGAAGCAGTTCGCAAAGAGCGACACCAACAAAAAGTACGGCGCCCAGCGTCATCGATAATTGGCTCGCCTCGGTCGGATCGTTCAGTGCCGGAACGAACCAGCGATAACTAGAGGGCTTAAACACCGCCAAATAATCGGGAACGATTCCCCAACCGGCTGCCTGCGTAAGCATGTAAATATCCCAGTGGCCCCAACGCAGTTGAGAGTAAGTGAAGAATCCTACGGCACCGAAACTTGCCACCAGCGTCATGACGAACGCCGGCTTTTGCTTGCGAAACCATGGCGCCGCCTCTAGTAAGCCGCGCCATCCAGTTTCAAAAACCGAGCGCACCAGCGGAAATGCCGCGCACACAATTCCGACAATCCGCGTTGCCGACATTACGATGCCGTGCGCGATTGCCCAGACCTTCGCGGTTCGCCCTTCGGCAGTGCTCCAATAAATGAAACCAAGCAGCGCCATCAAAAACAGCGATTCTGAGTAGCCCGCAATCAGAAAGAACGCTGCCGGATGGGCGGCGATCAATAATGCGCCGCAAATTTGGATGGCGGGCGAAATATTCCAGCGCCTACAAAAGAGAAAGAAATAACTCCAGAACCCCCACGCAGCGAGCTGGGCAGTGATCAACAGGGCTGTACCGGTGCTGATGTTAAGTCCATAGCGAAACGCGGCCGCTGTCGCAGGATAAGCGGGAAAAAATGCGACGTTTGATACTTCCATCACCTTATGATCGATGGGAGGAACGATGGTCTGGTATCCGCGATCTACGATGTTCATAAACCAATGACTATCGTGCTGGACCAGCGCGGCGTAGCGCTCCGAAAAGGGCCCTTCCGGGGCAAGCAAGCCCACCGCCATCGCAAGTTGCAGAAGGGTAACGATCAGTCCCGCCAGCAAAGGCTTGAGCAACCAAGGCGAGCGGGTCATTACATCATAATCGCTGCGCGCGGCCCCTTTGTTCGTGAAAGTCCGCCAGTCGGACGGACTCATCCTGTGGCGGGCTTTTGCAGTAGGGAAAGCGCCGCCAGTGGGAAGTGCAAGGGATACAGGGAATATAGCAAGACTGCAACACTGTGCGGAATCGTCGGCGGAGGCAATCTCGGGTCGCATTGTGTTCAAAGCGTGTACGCTGATTTGAGTGGCAGAGTTTGACGACGAATGCGTCTCGTTTATTCGCGAGAGCGGCGTTGCCCTCTGCTCTTTGCCGGGTTTGGCGATTTTCGCGCTCTATTCCACAGCAGCCAGCGCGACCGTTACGGCGCAGAAATCACGAGCACGATCTCGCCTTTCGGCGAGTGGGCCTCGTAATGCGCAAGGAGTTCACGGGCGGTACCGCGTCGAAATTCTTCGAATTTTTTTGTCAGCTCTCGCGCGACGCAAAGTTGCCGATCCGGCATAATATCGAGGCAGGCAGCGAGTGTCTTGGTCAATCGATAAGGCGACTCGAAAAAGATTACTGTTTCACCGGATTCAACGGCGACTCGCAACTCGCGCTCGCGTTGTCCACTTTTGATTGGAAGAAATCCCCGGAAGCAAAATTTTTCGATCGAAAATCCGGATCCGACCAGAGCGGTCAGGATCGATGATGGCCCGGGAATGATTGTAAACGAAAGCTCCCGTTTGACGCATTCACGGATGAGTCGCAATCCAGGGTCGGACAGTCCTGGCGTTCCGGCATCCGTAATCAACGCAATGTTTTCGCTCCCCGCGAGGCGTTCAACGAGTTCGGTCGTACGCATCGCTTCGTTGTGCTCATGATAACTAACGAAAGGCTTTTTGATTCCGAAATGTTTCAGCAACATTCCTGAATGCCGCGTGTCCTCAGCGGCGACCAGATC
>DASTZJ010000315.1:0-6775 GCA_035764345.1 Candidatus Udaeobacter sp. | reverse complement strand
ACCTTCGCGGTGATGCAGCGGGATTCTTCGACTTCGTTCCGCTGGGCTCCACTTTGCTCAGAATTACGCGCCGGAGAACGCTATTTTTCCACATCGAGACCGTAATCCTTCCAAGACTCGAACCCGCCTTCCAATTCCATCACCGGAAAACCTCTGCTGGCGAATTCCAGCGCGGCGTTCGCTGCCAGATGGCACTGCTGAGTGTAGCAATATAGCACGTTGATTTTGTCTTTCTTAAGCCCCTGCGCAGCGTCCCATTTCTCTTTGGGTAGATTCACTGCGCCGGGCACATGGCCGTTGGCGAAGTCCTCCGCGGCGCGCACATCCACCACGTTAATATTTTCATCTTTGAGCATCGGGTTCAATTCCACGGGCCCCGTCGTGAACGTCATTTTCTGATCAAAGAATTCTCTCGCCTTCGCTGGATCTGGAAACCTCATTTTAAAAATCCTCCCTGAATAAATGTTTGGAAGCACCGCGCCTATTTGGTCTTCATGTTTTGAATCGACCCAAGATATTCTCCAAAAGTCGCTGGCGATTGTCCGGGCGAACCTCGAACAGGGAGACGTCCGGGCGTTTTTTGATCGTATCGGTAAATGGCAATGAGCGCGCGACGATCGTCGCAAGAATCGACACGTCGCTCTCGAATGCTTCCTTCACAGCACTGCGGAAAGTCGCCGATCGGATCTCCATCGGTCCGATTTCATCTATGACCACAAGCTGGCGCGAATGGCGGGCTGCACGGATTGCTTCAACGCCGGTGGCGTCCAGCGCGGACAGGTCGAGTCTGTACTTCCCCAAACGCTGGGAGGTTTTGAAATTCACCTGCGCGAAGACAGCCTCTTTACCGTCGAGCGTGACGAGTTTGAATCCAACGCGTCGGCCGCGCTCGCGGATTTCTTCAGTGTAAAAACCGCCGGCCGGCATCGCCAGATCGGTGACAATGCGCTTGATGATCGTGGTTTTTCCACATCCCGGGCGTCCGGTAAGCAAGATTCTGTTGGTCATCTAACAAATTTCAAATGCACCCATGAAAGAACCGCCGCGCGTGCTTGCAATGATTCCGTTTAAGGGAGGATAAACAGCCATGGCAACCAATCACGACATCATTAATGAACTAAGAAAATCATACGCGATGGAGTTGGAGACAGTTCAAAATTATCTGGCCAACGCGATCGATCTCGACGGCGTGCGCGCAGAGGAAATCAAAAAGGCGCTCCTCCGTGACATTGAGGAAGAACTCGGTCACGCCCGGAAACTCGGCAACCGGATCAAGGTGCCCGAGGGTCGTGTGCCCGGTTCACACGATCTGGATCGTACGCAGCGGTTTTTGCAGCCGCCTAAGGACAGCACCGACGTGATCGCTGTGATCCGCGACGTGATTCGCGCCGAGGTCGAAGCGATCGATCAATACAAGAAAATCATTAAGATGTGTGATCCGATTGATTTTGTGACGCAGGAATCTCATCCTCGACATCACTGCGCAGGAACAAGCGCATCGCCGGCAATTTATCGGGTTCCTTTACGAATATGAACGCGCGGAAGCAAGACGGCTCACGGCTGCGGCGTAGGATCGCGCTTCAACGGTCGGACGCACGTATGATCCGCCGCGCTGCTCGAAATTTTGCACGAAAGAGAACAACGCGAGAAACGAGCCCGTCTATCTGAAGGATGGGGCGCGTGAAAAGCTTTCCTCTGCGGTTTTTCGGGAAGCCAAGGGCAAGGCCGATGAAGAGAACGCCGAGTCAGGAGCCGCCGCTCTAAAGAAGGAGACGTCGAAAGAAGAGGTACGTGAGTCTCGGCGTCTCAAGCAGGCCAGGAATCGGATCGTCGGTAGCGAATACGGCAGACTCGAACGGCTTGGAGAGCGAGCGGAAGTAATCGCCAATAGAAAGGTGCCCCCGCATCATTTCCAAAACAGCAACAGGAAAGTCCGTGTTCATTCGAATCCACCGCCCGCCAGGATCTCCGTGTAATTCCGGGACCGCTTTCCCACGGGCCATCTGCCACAGGAGATAGGAAAAATCGACTCCCACGCGCGAGCCCACAGTGTGCCAGCCCCACACGCGCGGGTTCACGTCGAGCAGCTTGAAACGGCCATCACGCGGGTCGCGCTTGAATTCAATTTCCACCAGACCTGTGTAACGGGCTGTCTTCAGCAGCCGAATCGACGGTTGGACAACACCGGGGTCGTCAATTGTCTCGACGTACGTGCTGAACTGGCCAAAGTCCATAGGGTATTGTCGGGTTCGTCGAGCGACCACTGAAGCCAACGGCTGCCCATCCTGACATAGCGCTGCGTAGGAAAATTGTGCTTCGCCTCTACCTGGAATCATCTCCTGAACCATAATCAGCTCAGGCGCTATCATCGAGCACGCTTCATCGTAGCGCGCGATCAGCGATTGGCGATCATCCACCCGCCAGGCCTTGGCGACGGTGAGCGGATTGTAGGTCTCTCGAAGTGCGGGCTTGATGATCACAGGGAAGGAACACTGCAGTCGGGCGACTTCTTCGCGGTCGCGCGGACAGACAGTCCACGGCTGATCCAAGTGGAGTTCGCGAGCCATTTTGCTCAATTGGCGTTTGTCGCAACCCCAGCTGAGCTTGTCCCATGGCGGAATCGTCAGGCAAAATTGTTTGGCCAGAATGTCGTGATGCCGCGCGATGAAGCCGACGACTTCGTCATCGGTCGGGATCAGGACCCATCCCTTGAGTCCTTTGCGCTCCGCTAGATTAAGCATGAAATCAACGCCTTGGGTCTCGTCTCCCCGAGGCCAGACTTCGCTGTTGCGGACGTACTTCGAGACAGCGGCTAGTCGATGGCCGGGACGTTTCAACACGTAGACAGGAATTCCTCGACGCCCCAGACTTCGCGCCACTCCTAATCCCCGATAGTCAGCGCCGGTAATCAACGCGCCGAGCTGGTCGCGATTGCTCAATCCCGCCGGAGTGGGCTGCACGACTGGCGCCCTCCTTGAGTAAGTCTGGCGTTCAATTCGAGGGACCGGCTCGGAGATGCTGGGTACCGTAGCTCCTTCGACAAAATAAATCAGCCGATCATCGCAGAGGCTAGCGTAAGCAATTCGGGCTCGCTCCTTCCCATCGCCCTCGATGCGCCAGCCGTTTTCCTGTTTCATCAGCCGCATCGCACTTCGCTGTCTCCACCATCGATCGGCCTCTCCCGATAGAGCCATCCAAACTCTCCGCTCACACCGGATTTGGGAGAGATACTCCAAGAGATTTGCAAAAACCTTCCGCGCTTTTTCCTCTACTAGATAATCGGGGTGGATATTGAAGCTGGCCAGGCCATGCTTCTCGATGATCAGTTCGAGCTGCATTCTCCAAGTTTCGATCGAGTTCTTGCCAAGAATGTAAAACAGCGAGTAGTCCTGCGATGTCGTAAGGGGGATCTCCAAAATCTTCCCGATGAAATAGGGCATGATAGTGCAGCAACCGCCCCTTTGGGCTTCCAGATGACCGACGTTTGGAACGGACATGTCATAGGAGAAGTCGAAAGCATCGTACCAATGCACGTTTCGATACAACGAACCAGAACGAAAGCCTGCCGCTCCGAATCTGCGCGCAAATTCATTGATCCGCGCCGCGCGCCGCAGAAACTCCCGCCTCTCGGTATAGAGTCGGCCATCGTGATTGTAGTCATGGACATTGACCTCAAACCCACGCCGACGAATGCTGTTCAGGAACTCTTCCGAAACGGAGTAGCGCCCCTCGGGAACAATTTGAAATGAAGCTTTGATTCCGAAGGAATCGTCCAGGTCCATCAGGGCGGAACAAGAATCTCTTCCAGACGAAGTCTCAACGTCATGTGTGATGCTTACGCAGGACTGAAACCCATCGGGCCAGAACCAGATGAAAGGGATTTTTTCTAACCCCCGTGCCTTTACCGCCAAAGCCATTAGCGTTTCCATGATCCACTCCACGCTGCGGTCCACAGGCCATTTTGGAAACGCGAGCTTTTCCCATCCGCGGAAGTACCTTCTCTGGATCGTTCTACGCCACGATGCCGGCAAAAAATTTCGAAACGCGTAATAGGTGTTCCGTCCCCAAGCGTGGGAAGCGCGTTTCTTGCTTCCGTTAGCAACCCCGACGTAGCGTTCGAGCCGAAGATTTTCAACGATTTCAGCTGGATCAAAGGGAAGCCAAGGTACAGAACCAATGAATTCGACGTCCGTCAGAATGTCATGAAGGCGATTGGCGGGGAGCTTCGAAGGAGACCCAGTCGAAGATCGCCCATAGCAGACGCCGTTTGCGCCAAATTGGAAGTATCCAGGGTCTTGGGAGAGATTTCCGACTATGCTGAACTCAGCGAATTCTACCGGACAGCGATAATAGTCTACTAACTTTTCATTTACAGGCCGCGCCATTTGTTTTCGTAGTTTCAGGTTCGCAAGGCGAGAAAACCGCCGAATACCTAAGCATCTCGAATTTGTGACGCCCTCGGCGCCCAATCGTAAATTGTACGGACGATTTCACATTGTAGTTGTTCCTCATGATGCGCCGCACCACTGCACGCGAAGCGAACTCGGCGCCGGCAACAAAACGCATCAGGGGGCCGAAACTCCAAGCCGCGGGGGCTCCCAGAAAGTGAAGTCCGGGCACAGACGACTCGAAAGCATCGTCCAGTTGCGGGTAGCCGCCAATCTGTCGGATCGCAGCCAATAATTTGGCGTCGAGAAACGGATATTGCGAGATGTTGACCTGGTAGCCAGTTCCCAGCAGAGCGTGATCGACACTCCGTTCGCTTCCGTCGTCTAGTCTGAGGATTAAATTTCCCTCGGACGGCGTTGCGGAGACGATGCAACGCCCCGTAACAATCGGCACGCGATCGACGCGCGGTTTCAACCAACGTGCGCCGGCAGGGCGGATTGATCGCGTACCCCACTTGTCCTGCCATTGGCGGGGCATCCGTCGATACCAATTCGGTCGAGCCACAATTTGGCTGAAAAGCGCGGGCCCGACGTCCGGCGGAGCATAGAGGAGCGGCTCGATCGGCCATTTGTGAAGCAGCGGCCGTTGCCACAACCAGCTGACCACCGGAGCGCGTGCGAACACTTCGGCTCGAGCGCCAGCTTCGTGCAGTAGTGCCGCCGATTCCAACGCACTCTGTCCGGCGCCGACGACAGCTACCTGCTTCCCTCGAAAAAGACTGAGGTCGCTATGCCCAGAAGTGTGTGAGGCCAATTCGGGCGGGAGGTTTCGAAATGGCTCGGGCCGCCAGGCAAACGGGCCGATCCCGGCCGCCACGATGACCCGCCGGGCTTTGACTACTTCCCCATCAGCCAGCGTCAATTGAAACCGAGCACAATTGGATTCAATTCTCGAGACCTGCCGCTTGTCCACATCCGGCACAAGCTGGCGTTGGAACCAGTGGCCGTAACCGATAAAATGATTCAACGGGATGGGAGCGCCGAATTGAGCGCCGACCGCCTTGCGGTAGGCATCCAGCGTCAGCGCACTTTGCGGATCGGAAAGGTGCGATCCAGCCCAAGGCGACCGAAGCAGCATGCGAGCGGGCATTTTGGTCTGCCAGAAAGACATCGGCTCGCCGAAGACCCGCACCTCCAAACCCTTCACCGCTCGCAAATGTGCGGCAACGGACATCCCGTAGGGACCCGCGCCGATTACTGACACATCACACGCAGTCATAGCAATGAAATTTCACCTAAGTTTGTTCCGCGCTCCTTCAGCAGAAGAAGCGAATTCTCGTTCGTTCCAGACGACAAAGTGGAAAGAATAGGATCGCCGGGAACTACGACGTGCAAGACAGGGTAAACGGTGTCTGCTTTCAAGCACCATTTACTACGGAAAAAAAACTGCGCCGCGCATGTCTATTTTGACAACGACGCCGAAGGCGCCGCGCCGCGAAACACGCTTTTGCTGCTGGAAATGTTGCGCTAGACAATGAGGTCAGACTTGTCTTGGAAGATCAGCGTAGTCTTTCCACATCCGGGGTGTCCGGTGAGCAAAACCTTTTGCTTCATAACGAGTGCGCCACTTTAGCCAATCGGCGACTCGCAGGTCTTCCCTGATCCGCCAAACATGCTGAATGACGCCAAACTTCCAAAGATCAGAACCAGAAGTCGGAAGTCAGCTTCTTTTTGGGCCCGCTTTGGCGTGTTTGGCGGACTCATTTGTCTTCTGCATCCAACCCCTTCACCGGCAGCGCTTCTGACAATGCGCGCAAAACCACGCGGTGCGGCTTCCAATCCTTGACGATTTAAGTTTGCGTCCACAGCGTGGACATCTTCCGCCTCTTCCTCGATGTGGCAGAAGCCATGATTTTGGCATTTGGCTGGCGTCGGCCTTGGCCGCGATCGCTTTTTCCAAGATGTAACGGGTGGCCCGGAAGAGTTTTGTGAGGGCCTTGTCGTTCAAGCGAGAGATCTCCGTCGCGGGATGCATGCGGGCGCGGAAAAGAATTTCGTCTGCGTAAATGTTGCCAATACCCGCGATGAGCCGCTGGTTCATCAAGACCGATTTCACGGCGCCACGACGTTTGCCTAGTATTTTTTTGAATCCGCCGAGATCGATCTCAAGTGCGTCCGGGCCCAGTGCGCGCTTTTTCAAAAATTCATCGACATCTCTAAGCAATCCGATCTGGCCAAACTGACGCTGATCGTCGAACGCCAGACGATGGTTGTTGGCGAAAACAAACACCACTCGCGCACGCCGCGGGGCTTGTTCGTCGTTTTTGAAATACTGAAGCGCCCCGGTCATGCCGAAGTGCAGTCGCAACCAGAGCTCGCCATCGGCG
>DASTZJ010000314.1:0-2466 GCA_035764345.1 Candidatus Udaeobacter sp. | reverse complement strand
GTTGACCGCGTTCAAACGGATGCGTGACGCAGACGTCTCACAGGTTCCAGTGGTCGATCAACATGGACGTGCGATTGGCATTCTCGACGAATCCGACGTGCTCGTGAAAGTCCACCGCGACCCCTCGCACTTTAATGATCCCGTCAAAAATGCAATGACGTCCAAGTTGGAATCGCTGTCGCCAAAAGCGACGATTAAGGATCTTTTGGATGTATTTGATCGCGGCCGTGTCGCCATCGTCATGGAAGACGACAAATTTCTCGGGTTAGTCACGCGTTCTGACCTGCTCTCGTATTTGCGGTTGCACATGCCGAAGCAGTGAACCGTTGCTTGCGCAGATTGGACTCTGATTTTTCTCAGGGCTAACCGCCTGATTCGCGTTTAGATTGCGTTGACATGAAAAAGCAGCACGAATTTGCTACGCGAGCGATTCACGCGGGACAGCAGCCCGACCCTTCCACTGGCGCAATAATGACGCCAATTTATGCGACGTCGACGTACGTTCAGGAGAGTCCGGGAAAGCACAAAGGCTACGATTACGCGCGCTCGATCAATCCCACGCGGCTCGCTTATGAAAAATGCATCGCCGATTTGGAAAGCGGCACGCGGGGATTTGCATTTGCCTCCGGCCTTGCCGCGATGGCGACGGTGCTCGAGCTGCTCGAGAGCGGCTCCCATGTCGTTGCCAGCGACGATCTTTACGGTGGCACATTCCGATTGTTCGATAGAGTGCGCCGTCGCTCGGCGAATCTTGATTTTACCTATGTCGATCTAACCGATGCGGAGGATCTCGCGCGCACGATCAAACCAAACACGCGCATGGTTTGGATCGAAACGCCAAGCAATCCGCTGCTGAAACTGATCGATCTCGAAGCGATCGCGAAGATGGCACGCGAGCGAAAGATCATGTCAGTTTGCGACAACACATTTGCAACGCCGTGGATTCAACGCCCGATTGAGAACGGATTCGACATCGTCCTGCATTCCGCGACGAAATATCTAAACGGACATTCCGATCTGGTAGGCGGAGTAGTCGTCGTCGGCGACAACAAGGAACTCGCCGATCAAATCGCGTTCCTGCAAAACTCCGTCGGCGCAATTGCCGGCGCGTTCGACAGTTTTCTTGTGCTGCGCAGCTTGAAAACGCTGGCCCTCCGCATTGAGCGACATTGCGCGAACGCGCTGGAAATTGCGCGGTGGCTGGAGGAACAGCGAGAGGTAAAATCTGTCCGTTACCCGGGGCTAAAATCCCATCCGCAGCATGATCTGGCGCGCCAACAAATGCGCGGCTTCGGCGGAATCGTAACGATCGTTTTGAAAGGCGATCTCGCGGGCACCAGGCGTTTTCTGGAGAACACGCACCTCTTTGCGCTGGCGGAAAGCCTGGGCGGTGTCGAAAGCCTCATTAATCATCCCGCGCTCATGACACATGCTTCCGTTCCGAAGGAGCAGCGCGAAAAACTCGGCGTTACCGATTCGCTCGTCAGGCTTTCCGTGGGCGTGGAAGATGTCCGTGATTTAATCGACGATTTGAAGAGCGCGCTCGAAGCGATTTAACCACGCGCTCGCGAACGCGTCCTTTCAACCACGCCCTTGTTCCACGTCAATTCGGTCCGCTTTTGTCGAAGGCGCAGAAATGACCAGGAAAACCAGGTCCTGATCAGACTTATTCATGAATTTGTGCCGGACACCCGGTGCTACTTCAATCCCGAAACCAGTTGAAATTCGGTGCTCGCTTCCTTCCGTTTCCAGAATGGCGGTACCTGAAATCACATAAAAGAACTGGCGCGCTTGATTGTGATAGTGACGCACCTCTTCAGCGCCGGGCGGAACTCTTTTTTCAACGAGGCTTAGTCCCGGAGTATCGATCAAGCGCCATCCATCGCAGACACTCGCCCAAATGTAATACCGTGCAGATGATTTCGAAACTGGAGCGGTCCTCTCACTCATGCGCATATCTCTCCGCTCCGAGAAAATGAAGCGAAACATAGGGTTGATCGCCCACGACCCAACTGTCATGGCCGGGACCGATGTAAAAGACGTCTCCAGACTTCATGACATAAGACCTTCCATCCTCCATGGCGCACGCAGCTTGCCCGGATATTACCATGCCAACGTGCTCCACCTGACAAAGCGGAGTCCCAGCAACCGGTGCGACGTGGTGCGACCATTTCCAGCCGGGTTCATATGTCGCCCGACCGATTGTCATTCCGCCGATCTTGATGAGTTCGAACCGGCCTTTCTCAAAAGTGCGAACCTCATCCGGGTTCTCGAATCGTTTAATTAAGAAGTCGCTGTAATCAGGAAGCATAGTAATAGTTCGGCTACTGCTGTTAAAAGGTTACGCGGCGCCGACAATGTTAACATTCACGAAATCTTGATCATTCGAATCCGACAATGGGATGAGGCACGTATGGCGCCTCGAGCGCTTCGATTTCTGCGCCGGATAATTTCACGTCCAACGCA
>DASTZJ010000313.1:0-2703 GCA_035764345.1 Candidatus Udaeobacter sp. | reverse complement strand
CCAGCCGACAGGCGATTCCACGGCCCCGCCATTTTGTTCACAGCGATCGATGACCCATTTGAGCACGCGCATATTCTCGCCGAAACCCGGCCAGAGGAATTTTCCATCCTCGCCTTTGCGGAACCAGTTCACGTTGAAGATGAGCGGTGGATTGGTGAGACGTTTTCCGATGTCGATCCAATGCCGGAAATAATCGCCAATGTTGTATCCGCAAAAAGGCAGCATCGCCATCGGATCGCGTCGGACTTGCCCGACAGCGCCCGTCGCAGCTGCCGTTGTCTCGGAGGCCATGGTGGCGCCGAGATAAACGCCGTGAGTCCAATCAAATGCCTCATAAACCAGCGGCACAGTGTCACTGCGGCGGCCGCCAAAAATGATGGCGCTGATCGGAACTCCTTCGCCTTTTTCAACACCGGGATCGAGCGCAGGATTGTTGCGCATCGGCGTGGCAAACCGGCTGTTGGGATGCGCGGCTTTTTCTTTTGAGCGCGGCGTCCAATCGTTCCCGCGCCAGTCAATGGCGTGCTTCGGAGGCGGGCCGTCTTTTCCTTCCCACCAAACATCGCCGTCGTCACTGAGCGCAACGTTCGTATAAAGCGTGTCGTGTTGGATCGATTTCATCGCGTTTGGATTCGATTTGTAACTCGTACCGGGAACGACGCCAAAATAACCGTTCTCCGGGTTCACGGCGAACAAACGCCCATCACGAATTTCCATCCACGCGATGTCGTCGCCGACGGTTGTCACTTTCCAGCCTTTGAAGTGCGCCGGCGGAATCAACATCGCGAAATTTGTTTTGCCGCATGCGCTTGGGAACGCCGCAGCCACGTAGTGCTTTTTTCCTTGGGGCGATTCGACGCCAAGAATCAGCATGTGCTCCGCCATCCAACCTTGCTTACGCGCAAGATACGACCCGATGCGCAGCGCGAGACATTTCTTACTTAGCAAGACATTCCCGCCGTAACCGGAGCCGACCGAGATAATCGTGTTGTCCTGGGGAAAGTGACAGATGAACCGCCGCTCAGGATCGACATCTAACAATGAATGCACGCCACGGTTCCATTCCGCCCTGGGATCGTCGCCCAGCCGGTTCAGCGCGATTTTGCCCATACGCGTCATGATTCGCATGCTGAGCACGACGTATTTTGAATCGGTGATTTCGAACCCGACTTTCGTTAGCGGGGAATCGGGCGGACCCATGATGTAAGGCACAACAAACAGGGTGCGCCCGCGCATCGCGCCAGTCAGCAGTCCATATAACTTCGAATACGTCTCCGCCGGTTCCGACCAGTTGTTTGTGGGCCCGGCGTCTTCTTTGGTCGGCGTGCAAATGAATGTGACCTTCTCGACGCGCGCGACATCGTTCGGGTTGGAGCGATGCAAATACGAGCGTGGAACTTTTTGCGCGTTCAGCTTGATCAGCACGTTCTGTTTTAACGATTCCGCAATCAGAAATTCATTCTCGTGCTCGGAGCCGTCACACCAGAAAATGTTTTCCGGCTTAGTCAGTTGTCCGATTTCGTGTACCCAATCGAGTACAGCCTGGTTCGTCGGCTTCGTATCGCCGATTCCATTCGGCGGGAATATGGCGGGTGCGATATTTTTCATGAAACGAGGGTGTTCATCTTAACCACGAATGAACGGCTTCGCCACGCTGAATCGCTGAACGGTTAGATCGTTTCCCTGATCGTAACGTGGCAAGAATCTGCGAATCATGAATCACGCTTGCGCAAGAACAGTGCGCGGCATTAATTGAAAGCATGTTCGGGGTCACCACCTCCGATGATTACCGGCCGGTTGCGTGGATGGGCCGCTATCCCGTCGATGTGACCACGATGCTGGTTGGGCTGCACGTCGTCTGCGCGGTGCTAGCGTGCATCTTGACAGCAATTCCCGGTCTCGGCGGGACGCTGAATTATTTTGTTTTCGACAGCGCACGCATTTGGAATGGGCTGCAGGTGTGGCGACTCGGTAGCTACGCGTTTGTACATTACCCCTCATCGCTGCTCTGGTTCGCGATCGAGATGTACATGCTGTTCGTGTTCGGTCGCGAAGTGGAACGCTTTATTGGGCGGCGGGCCTATATTGCGCTGTATCTTATCTTGCTGGTTGCGCCCGCGGCCTTGCTAACCATTTGGGGGCTTTGGCAACGTTCGGCTCTGGCCGGTTCGCCTGCACTGCACTTTGGAACCTTTGTTGCCTTCGCCACCATCTATCCGCGAACGGAGTTGTTTCTACGGATCATGACCAAATGGGTTGTACTGATTCTTGCTGCCGTTTACACGTTTCAACTGCTCGCGTATCACGCCTGGAGCGACCTGATGGTCGTTTGGACAAGCATTGGTGCGGCGTTCCTTTTCATTGAAATGCATGGCGCCGGGCCGGAACTTGCCTGGTGGGACGCGTTGAAGGCGCGCTTCGGTCCCAGGCCGAAGTTGCATGTTGTCCCCAAAATGCGTTCCAGCCCGTCGGCAGACCCGGATGATGTTTATGCCTCTATCGATCCGATTCTCGACAAGATTTCCAAGTTCGGAATTGGCAGTTTGACGGCGAACGAGCGCAGGCAACTTGATCGCGAACGCGAGCGGCTTCTAAAAAAATCCGAGTAATTTGTAGTGGCAGCCATGTCGGCTGCTACGTCTCTCGAAACGCAGGCGACACGCCTTGCCTCTACAGCTTGTTTCCTGACAAGCGCGTTTCCGA
>DASTZJ010000312.1:0-3696 GCA_035764345.1 Candidatus Udaeobacter sp. | reverse complement strand
AAAAACTGACGCGCCCGCCGCGTCTGGAACTCCATCAGTTGAACAAAACGCTCGTTGTAATGCCGCTGCATCAGCTCGGTCTCAGAGTAATGGAATCGCGCCAGATCTTCCTGCGGAAGATAGATCCGGCCATTCTGCATGTCCTTTCCGACGTCACGGATGACGTTCGTCATTTGCAAAGCCAGTCCCAGCTCGATTGCGTATTGTTTACAGCGCTGGTTCCGATAGCCAAAAATCTCGATGCTTACGAGGCCGACGGCGCTGGCGACTCGATAGCAATAAACCCGGAGCTCGTCGAAGGTGGGATATCGTAGCGTGCTCAGGTCCATTTCCACGCCGGCAATGATTTCCTCCAGCATGTCGTTCGGCAGCGAGTATTTGGTAATCAACTGTCTCACGTCGCGAGCAAGAAGCGGTTCGTCCGGGGCTGTGGCGTGAAGCATCTGCCGCCATTTCGCCAGACGCACTCGCTTCTCTACCACGCTTAGCTCTGAGGAATCAGCGATATCGTCGATGACACGGCAGAACGCGTAGAAAACGGTGATGTCTCGTTTCCGCTCGCGCCCTAACGAAATGAAGGCGAGGGCGAGATTCGATTTGCTCTGGCGCGTAATCGTCGCCGCGTTCACGGTTGCCCTTCTGAAGGCTGGTTTTCTAATACTGAATCCATTTCTCCTCGCTAATGCGGCCGCTTTCGCACTGGCGAAATAAACAGACCCACGAAGCTAAGAGCCAGCCGGTGATTACTCCCCGAAGAAAAGCGAAACTCAATTTCCAAAGAAAGAGTGCGCCTAATCGATCAGCAATTGCGCTGCGTACTATGGCATCGCAAACCATAATGCCAAAAAAATGGATACCGCAGATAACCAAAAACCACCCAAGGCGAGCGGCGTTTTTGCGGATAAACAGGCCGTGGGCCTGCATTGCTTCGATGACCGTCTCATTATGGAGCGCCAGGGAGATTTGGACCGAACAAAAGGCAATAATCAAGATGCTCATCAGCACCCTCGCAATTGGCAGATAATCAAGAACGCCGGGAATGTTAGTGAAATAGGCAAGAAGCAGAGGCAGCCGGACGATCAGCATGCTTACCGCGACGACAATTCCAGCCCATTCTAAAACATAACTGAACCGGCGCATGGCAAAGCGAAAGAGTTCTCCTTCTTCGAAGCTGACACCCTTTATCCAGGCCAGGCAGACTGTGATGAGATACACCTGGATATAGACGCCCAGGAGATATTCGAAAATGAACGCGGTCGCGTCGACCGTGGCTGAGATTCGCAGCAGGCCGGCGGCGGGGACCAAGCCACTCCACTCTGGTAATCGCCAAAATACAATTGGCTTCAGGAGCGACGCCAGCGTGCTGAGCAACAGAATCAAATAAACAAGATGACCCCAGAAATGGTAACGCTTCCACAGTGCTCGGAGCAATGCGCCGTGCAATCCCCGCCAGTTAGCGAGCATGAATACGGCGGCCACGACAGAGAGAGGGTAAGTAGTCGTCGCGTTATCGAAAATTCCTGCGACTCCCTCCAGCGCAGGCAACGGCGTTTCGCGCCATATGTCCACGAATCGCGGCCAATACCAGTGCGGCAACGAGATGATCTGGTTCAGATCAAGATCGGTCCAGTTTCGGATCGGAGTGAAAGTGACAAACTGGAAAAGGAAATAGCCAAACCCAAGGAGCGCAAAGGTAATCCAGATGCGTTTGTAGCGCCGGATGCAACGAAAACCGTCCCCCAGTGCATGCCGCACCGGATTAAAGACCATTACAATTGCGTAGCCACCGCAAAGTCCAAGTAGCGGATACAGGTGCGGCAAATGTCGCCACATGTTAGCAAACAATCTTTTGGCAGGGCGCGATCGCCGGGTGCGCCGAGCGTGAACGGACGGCGCAGCGGTCCGTCCCTACCGGTTGTAAAATCATCTAGCGAATCAGTCCCCAGTGCCGAGCGAACGGCCAATAAACTAACAAACCACGCCCAACGAGGTTTGCTTCAGGCAGTGCTCCCCAGTAGCGGCTATCATAGCTGTTATAACTGTTATCTCCCAAAGCAAAGTAACCATCCTGTGGCACCGTGAACGAGCGATCTGGGCGCGACAGATATTCGTGGCCGGGGGCGTAGCCACGATAAGGAGGTTTCGCTGCCATAACCCGGGCAAAACCGTAGCCTTCTGCTTTCTTGCCATTCACGTAGAGGAACGGCGGGTCGATTCGCAAACTGTCGCCAGGCAGACCGGCCAGCCGCTTGATATAAAATGGCGAGCCTGCCTCAGGATCCTCCCGAATACCTGGAATATGATTTGTCCGAAAGACGAACACGTCGCCCCGATGCGGCTTAACAAAGTTGTAGCTAAACTTATCGACAAACACCTGGTCGCCCGTATCGATTGCACCTCTGGCAATAATGTCGCCGCGATGATAAATGCGGCCCGGGAAAACGTTGAAATCATGGCTGAGCGTGTCGGGCGACGCATAAACCAGATATTTTTGCCGCTGGCAAATCAGCTGTGAAAAGGTAAAGAAAAAGAACGTTTTCTTTGGCTGGATTTCAAGAAGCTGATCATCTTCGCGCGAAACAACGTTGATGTAGTTGCGACCCAGGACGACGAACTCGCCAATCTGCCGGAGGATGTTTGGCGCGGGAGCTGTGCTCGGATAACCAATGATTCCGTTCAAGGTCGGCTGCATCGAACCAGTGGGAATCTTAAACGGTTGTAGGAAGTAAGAACGAATGCCCACGGCCACAACAATGGCCACCAAAATCACCTCGCAGTTCTCTCGCCAATGCGACTCCCAAGTCACCGGCGTCAGCCTATGAAGTGTTTTGTCCAGCGCATCAGCTGTACTGTGAATTCTCTCGCGATCTTTCTCACGTAACGCGTTGCGAAGATCCTTCATACCCGCAACGATTTGTTCGCGGTCCACGCTACTGAGCTGATCGTCCTTGTAACGCAGATACTTCCGGGCGTGCCGCAGGAGCAGTCGGCTATGTTTCACTTGGCGCGATGTAAACATGATCTAGAAAATGACGAAGCTCGAATGACGAATGGCGAAACAATGACAAAGCTCATATGACGAAGACACGAAGCTCGCGCCACATCGCGTGGTTGATTCGTAATTATTCATTCGGATTTCCTGTCATTTGTTATTCGGATTTCGTCATTGTGTTCTCAATACGCTTGATAAACACTTGCCCCGCCCGTTGTCATTCCGAGCGGAGCGAAGCGAGGTCGAGGAATCTCTAATATTTCTAGAACCGAAACATCCAGAGATGTCTCGACTTCGCTCGACATGACAAAGATCATTGCGCCTTTAGCACCTCAATAAATGCCTTCCTGCCGCCCATTGTCATTCCGAGCGACGGCGAGGAATCTCACAAGCGTCATTGTGCTTTCAATACCTCAATAAAAGCCTCCTGAGGAATGTTGATCTTCCCGATGCTTTTCATCCGTTTTTTCCCTTCCTTTTGTTTCTCGAGCAGCTTCCGCTTGCGCGTAATATCGCCGCCGTAGCATTTCGCGGTTACGTTTTTTCGCAACGCCGAAACGCTCTCACGCGCAATAATTTTCCCACCAATGGCTGCCTGGATGGCCACCTGATAGAGCTGTCGCGGGATTACTTCCTTTAGTTTGGCCGCCAGCTGTCGTCCGCGCGCCTCCGCGCGATCTTTGTGCACGATCGTCGAAAAGGCA
>DASTZJ010000311.1:0-2819 GCA_035764345.1 Candidatus Udaeobacter sp. | reverse complement strand
CCTTCGCTTTTTGTTAGGCTACCGATGGACGGAGGCTGGATTTCTTGCGCAAAAGCGGGAGCACTTTTTCCACTAGCGCGTCGGCGGTGATGCCGTGTTTCTTGCGCAGAATGGGGACGGCGCCGTGCTCGATGAATTGGTCGGGCCAGCCGATGCGCACCACTGGCGTGTTGATCATTTGCGAGTGCAGATGTTCCATGACTGCACAGCCAAAACCGTTGTGCAAAACGTGATCCTCGATCGTGCAGACAACTTCTACGCTGCGCGCGAAAAATTCGAGCGTGCCGGTATCGATCGGTTTGATCCAGCGTGGATTGATGAGCGCGACGGAAATTCCTTTTTCCTCAAGTTTGCGCGCTGCTTCCTCGGCCACTTCAAACATGTTGCCCAACCCAAAGATTGCTACATCGCGCCCGTGCTGCACGACTTCCGCCTTGCCAATCTCGAGAAGTTTCGGCTCCGGTTTGATTTTTACGCCCGGTCCTGACCCCCGCGGGTAACGAACGGCAATTGGACCGGAGTTGCAGTGCGCCATGGTCCAGAGCATATCGACGAACTCGTCCTCATCCTTCGGCTGCATGTGCACCCAATTCGGGACGTGGCGGAGGTAACCGATATCGAACAAGCCATGATGCGTTGGGCCGTCGTCGCCGCTTAATCCGGCGCGATCCATGCACAGTTTCACGTTCAGGTTCTGGATTGCAATATCGTGAATCGCCATGTCGTAGGCGCGCTGGAAAAACGTGGAGTAAATGGCGAGGAACGGTTGCAATCCCTGCGTGGCCAGGCCACAGGCGAAAAGCGTGGCATGCTCTTCGGCGATGCCGACATCGAAGTAGCGGGTCGGATGCGCCTTGGCGAAATGCGAGAGACCAGTCCCGCTCGGCATTGCGGCGGTGATGGCCACGATCTTTTGATTCGTCTCCGCGAATTTCGCGAGCGTTTTGCCAATGATTTCCGAATAAGTGGGAGTCGGCGTCGGCGCGGTCTCGCCGCTCTCGATCTTGTATTTGCCGAGTCCGTGAAATTTGTCTGGTTGCTTGAGCGCCGGCGCGTATCCCTTGCCTTTCTGGGTGAGAATGTGCAACAAGACCGGCTCTTCCTGCGTTTTCAAAAACTCAAATGTCCGGATGAGCAATGGAATATCGTGCCCGTCAATCGGTCCGTAGTAGCGCAAGCCGAGTTCCTCGAAAATGACGCTCGGCACCAACAGACCCTTCACGCTCTCCTCCACTTTATGCGCGAAATCAGCCACCGATTTTCCGGCAACCGCCTGCACAAAATGACGCGCTTTCTCGTGGAGATGAGCAAATGTTGGACTGGTAACAATGGTGTTTAGATAATTCGCGATCGCGCCGACGTTTTTTGCGATCGACCACTCGTTGTCGTTCAGCACGACTATGAAACGCTTGGTGTGCGCTTTTACGTTGTTGAGCGCCTCGTAGCTAATTCCGCACGTGAATGCGGCATCGCCTGCGACTACCACGATGTGATCGTCACTTTTCTTCAAATCGCGCCCGACCGCCATGCCCAGAGCAGCGGAGAGCGCCGTCCCCGCATGACCCGCGCCGTAACAATCGTGCTCACTCTCGGTGCGCAAAAGGAAACCGTTGAGCCCGCCGAATTGGCGCATCGTATTAAAGCGATCGAGTCGCCCGGTAAATATTTTGTGGACGTAACCTTGATGGCTCACGTCCATGACGAATCGGTCTTGCGGCGTGTTAAAGACACGGTGCAAGGCAATCGTCAGTTCGACCACACCGAGATTAGGTCCCAAATGTCCTCCGGTTTGCGACAGGACTCTGATCAGTTCGTCCCGCACCTCCTGTGCGAGTTGGGGCAGGTCCTGTTCGCGCAGCGCTTTGATATCGGCGGGCGAGCGGATCCCTTCGAGCAGACGCGGTCGCGCTGCGATCGACTCAGAGGTCTGAGCCGCCTCAGAAGAGCTTGATTTCATCATTTGTGTTTTCGGATTCATTGACGGTTTCGGCCGGAGCAGCCGGTTCCGGTGTGGGCTCGAAATCTTTAACTATCGTCTTTCCCGCGTTGTTGCGAGCAATGATTTCGATCTTTTGCTCGGCCTTGGCAAGGCGCTCCTGACAAACTTTTACCAGATTCATTCCCTCTTCGTAGCGCACGATCAGATCTTCGAGCGGGAGTTTGCCGGATTCCATTTGCTCGACAATTTTTTCGAGCCGATCCATCGCGCTCTCAAAGTTAAGCTCTGCCTCGCGCGGCTTCGGTTTGCTGCTCATGGGGAAAACGGAGAAATTAAGCACAGCTTAGCCATGAGAAAAGGGCGACTTACGTGTGAGGTTTCAAGGAGTTAGCGCACGTATCCCCTGGTTTCTTGGATACAGGCAATTAACGTTACCGTCGATGGAAAGTGCGCTAAATATTTTCGTCTTCAAATCATGAAAAAGATGCCAGCACTCTCGGGTCAGTGGTGGCGTCGAGCGAAGGAAATGAATCAGAGTGAGCCGTCGCTCTCGACATCCCATTACGGGATGTGGGACGCGGTCGCACGTTTTGCGGCTGAAATCCGGGCAAGCGATTTCATGGCTGAGATGATCCGGCGCCGTGATGGATTCGGTAGCGAAGGAGTGATGGGAGCGCTCGATTGCGCGACGCTTTACGGATTGACGCGTTGGCTCCGGCCAGCAGTGATCGTCGAGTCTGGCGGATACATTGGAATGTCGTCGGCCTTTATTTTGAAAGCGCTTGCTGACGAGGAGCTCACGACGGCCAAGCTGTACAGCATTGAATGGAGCCAGGAATGCGACCAAGGCGCGCTGATTCCAGAAGAATTGCGATCCGCC
>DASTZJ010000310.1:0-2549 GCA_035764345.1 Candidatus Udaeobacter sp. | reverse complement strand
ACTAGTATCGCGCTTGAGAATTTGGATCCCGTAAAAGCCAGCCCTTTCAAATTCGCAAATAAAGCCTTCTTCCGTTAGCGCCCCGGAAATGCAGCCGCTCCAAAGCTCAGGATCGTTTTGCATTTCTTCCGGCACTTCTTCGTCGCTGACGATGTCGCAGATCACGGCTCGCCCTCCCTTTTTTAGGACCCGGAAAATTTCGTCGAAGAGTTGTCGTTTTGATTTGGGCTCGACCAGATTGAGAACACAATTAGAAACGACCACATCAATTGAGTCGCTGGCGATGAGCGGATGTTTGACTCGCAATTCTTCAGCGAGCTCATCCGCGGCGAGGAAGGAAGCTGCGTCCATAATCGGCTGCGCTTTCAATTGTCGATCTAGCAATTCGAGATCGAGTGCCAAATCCTGGATGCGGCCTTTGTGAAACTCCACGTTCGCGAAACCGATGCGCTCGGCGACGATCGGTGCATTACGCCGCGCAACCTCGAGCATCTCGTCGGTCATATCGACCCCGATCACTTTTCCGTTTGGCCCAACGATTTGAGCGGCAATGAAACAGATTTTTCCCGTGCCGCTGCCGAGATCGACAACCGTTTCGCCTGCACACAGATAACGCGAGGGATCACCGCAACCGTAATCGCGCTCGATCACTTCCTGCGGAATCACTTTGAGATGATCGGAATTGTAATCGACCGGACAACAAAGTTTGTCCGCGCGTTCTTTTGCTCCCGCCGCGTATCGCCGACGAACAACAGTTTCTTTGCTGTGGGCTTCGATCATAGTAATTCGAACCTTTATCAGGTTGGTTTATTCTTGGAAAGCTTGCGATTTAAGCGCGTCGCGCGCAATTTTTGTGACCCAGATCGTAACAATAACGGTTGCAGCGAGACCCATACCTAAGAACGTCCAATACTGCCAGTCGTGTTTGACAGTTTCGCCGCCAGCTGCTACAGCGACAGCCGCTTTACCGGCGGTGCCGATGTAAACGTAGAGAAAGGTTCCAGGCATCATGCCAATCCAGCTCGCCAGGACGTACGGCCAGAATCTGACCGCCGTGAGGCCGTAAAAGTAATTGCTGAGGTTGAACGGAATCACCGGGCTGAGCCGGAGCAGGAAAATTAACTTGGCACCCTGCCCACCTATCGCGCGGTCGAGGTTCCGGAATTTTTCATTTCGTTGCGCAATCGCTTCGATTTTTTCACGTGCTATGAAGCGGGCCACAAGAAATGCCAAGGATGCGCCGAATGTGGCGCCAGCGGAAACGGCGAGAAAACCTTTCCACAGACCAAACGCGAAGCCGGCGCCGATTGTTAGGATTGATCCCGGCGCCATGAAAACTGTAGCCAGCGCGTACACGACGATGAAAATGAAAATACCGGCTGCGCCCATGTGACCAACCCAATCGCTGAAGCTACGCAGCCATTGTTGAACTGGCAGAAATCTCATCGCGAGGAAGAGCGCGATCACAATCAGGATGAGAACAACAAGCCGCGCGACCGCGTTTTTGGATTGCCTTTCGGTGCTCATTTACGTGCGCGCTCGTAAAGCCAGGTGAAGATCTTTTTGGCCCGTGGAGTAAGACGCTTCTTGTTGTATTTGTCGCCCGCTTTGCGCGCGAGCTCGGCCAGAGTCGGATAAGCATGAATTGTGGAGGCGATCTTTCCGAGACCAATCTTAGCAGTCATCGCGACCACAAACTCGTGCAGTAAATCGCCGGCGTGCGGCCCAACGATTGTCGCGCCGAGAATTTTATCGGAGCCTTCGGCGGTCAGGATTTTTGCGAAGCCAGCTTCTTCGCTCTCGACCACGGCCCGATCGACATCTTCCAGCGGCACCACGAACAAATCGTATTCTGCGTTTTCCTTCATTGCCTCCTTTTCGCCGAAGCCGACATGAGCGACTTCCGGATCTGTGTAGGTGCACCACGGCACGACCGACCAATCGACTTTTTGTCGCAGTAATTGGAGCGGCATCAGCATATTGCGCACGACGATCCGCGCGGTGAAATCGGCGGTGTGAGTGAACTTGAGACGATTTGTAATATCTCCAGCCGCGTAAATGTGCGGCTGTGACGTTTGAAGATAGGTGTTTACTTTGATGCCCTGTTCGTCGTGATCGACGCCAGCCGCTTCGAGATTGAGCGCGCGCAAATTTGGGGTTCTTCCCCCAGCGATTAACATCGCCTCGGCGGTGATTGGCTGGGCATCAGCAAATTCTAAAGCAACCCTCCCGTCGCGCATTGAGAGGCGCTTTGCCGCCGCGTTCAAACGAACTGCGATTCCTTCCCCGTTGAAACGCTTTTGGATAAACTCTGCAACATCGACATCTTCCCGCGGAAGGAGTTGCGCCGCACTCTGGACAATCGTCACTTCCACTCCGAGTCGGTTGAGCGCTTGCCCGAGTTCGCAGCCGATCGGCCCGCCGCCCAGCACAATCATGCTCTCGGGTCTTTCTCGCAGCTCATCGAAAATCATTTCATTGGTGAAATAAGGAACTGAGTTAATTCCTTCAATTTTCGGAATGGCAGCGCGACTCCCCGTCGCAATCAC
>DASTZJ010000309.1:0-9679 GCA_035764345.1 Candidatus Udaeobacter sp. | reverse complement strand
CCGCTCGTTTTCGCCGTGTTGTTCCACGACGTGGCCAAGCCGCGCACAGCAACTGTTGATGAAACGGGGCGAATCCGCTTTAGCGGGCATGACCGTTTGGGGGCGGAGATGACTGAGGAAATCATGCGGCGTTTGCGATTTTCCGGCGCTGAAATCGAGGACACGGTCGAAATGGTGCGGCAGCACATGGTTTTCAAGGATGCGCCCAGGATGCGGGTGGCGAAATTAAAGCGTTTCATGGCGCGACCAACTTTCGACGACGAGCTTGAGCTGCACCGGGTCGATTGCCAGGGCAGCCATCGCATGCTCGACAACTACGAATTTCTTCTCCGGAAACGCGACGAATTCGCGAACGAACCGATTATTCCACCGCCACTCGTAAGAGGAGATGATCTGATCGCTCTCGGTTTAAAACCAGGCCCAAGGTTTGGCGAGATTCTTGAAGCGGTCGAGACACGCCAGCTCGAGGCAAAGTTGCGCACACGCGAGGAAGCGCTCGAATGGGTGAAACGAGAGTATCTGCGAGGCAAGGACGCTAACATCGAATGAGAATTCTCATGATTAGTCCGGAAGGGCCGCCGCTCCAGCGGACGGGGGCGTTGATCGATGTGATGGATGCGCTGCCAGCTGCCCTGCGTTCCCGGGGACATGAGGTTTGCGTAGCTCTTCCGTTGTACCGGGAGATTCGGGAGAATCGCGCGTTCAAGAAAAAGGATACGGGGATCACTGCCGATGTGCAGGTGGGCGATAAAGTTTACGTTGCCCGGTACCTCGAGGGCCGAAGTGCCAGTGGCGTGCAGTTGTTCCTGGTTCGCTGCGATGAATTTTTCGATCGTGACGGAATTTACGGAGAACGGGGCAAGCCCTACGAGGATAACGCCTCGCGATTTATCTTTTTTTGCAAGGCAGCGCTGGAGTTATCTCGCCGACTGACACCGCAATTGCAGATTCTGCACGTGCACGATTGGGCGGCGGCGCTGGTGCCGGTGTTTGTGCATGCGCAAGGACTGCCGTTCAAGACAGTGGTGACTATTCATCATGTCGCCGACCAGGGCAGTTTTTGGGGGCTCGATTTCGGGCTTACAAATCTGCCGGAGCGGTTTTTCACACTGCATGGAGTTGAATTCTTTGGACGACTGAATTTTCTCAAGGGCGGGATCTTGTATGCCGATAAGCTCACGACCGTAAGCGAACATTACCGGCGCGAAATCCTCACGCCGTCCGGCGGCTGCGGCCTCGATGGGGTATTGAGCGAGAATGCGCATCGCCTCAGTGCCATTTTAGATGGCGCAGATTACAAGGTCTGGAATCCCGCGTCGGATCATTTGCTACCAGCACGCTACGATGAAAAACGGCTTCGCGGAAAACGGGTTTGCCGTGATGCATTGTTAAAGTGGATGGCACTCGCACCCGCACCGCGCGGTCCTGTTTTTGGAATGGTGACTCGCGTCGTTCAGGAAAAAGGTTTTGAAATTCTGGTGCCCCTCCTCGATCGACTTTTGTGGGATGATGTGCGCTTGATCATCCTGGGCGAAGGTGATCCCGCGTATGAAACTTCGCTCGCCGTCGCAGCCAGAAAATTCCCGACGAGGTTTGCCTATCAAAAAGATTACGACACAAAACTGGCGCACCTGATCGAGGCAGGCATGGACATCAGCCTGATCCCATCGCGATTCGAGCCAGCCGGTTTGAGCGCGATGTATAACTTGAAGTACGGTGCTCTCCCAGTCGCGCGCGCGACCGGCGGAATTCACGAGATCATCGAAGACTACGATCCGACCTCAGACAGCGGTTACGGTTTCCTTTGTTACGAATATTCAAGCGAAGCCTTCTGGGATGCGATTAAGCGTGCGCGGCAAATCTTCGGCGACCGGAATCTCTGGACCAAGCTGATGAAACGGGCGATGGCGCGCAATTTTTCCTGGGACACCTGCGCACAGCGCTACGAAGCCCTGTACGGAGAACTTTTTGGCGCGGCCGACAAAGCGGCAGCATAACTACCCCCGGGGTGTCGTGTTCGAATCGAGCTTTCCGCTTGTCAAACCGGCCCACCTGTGGAACCTTGGGCGGCTTTTTCTCCGACTCATGGCTTACGCAATTATTAAGACTGGCGGCAGGCAGTTTCGCGTCGCGGAAGGTGATACAATCGATGTCGATCTTCTGGATGTCGATCCTGGCAAGACCGCGATCTTCGGCGAGGTGCTGATGTTTTCCGACGGAAAAGATGTAACGCACGGGAGTCCGCTTATTTCCGGGGCGAAGGTCACTGCAGAAGTTCTGGAACAGCGCAAGGACAAGAAGGTGGTCGCATTCAAGTACAAGCGGCGAAAAGGCTATCACCGTACGGTTGGGCATCGGCGCAAATTGACGCGAGTGAAAATCAAAAGCATCAGTGTAGGAGCGAAAAAAACATCGACAAAGAAGGCCGAGGCCTAGGCGTTTAATTCTCAATTTTCCAATGGCTCACAAAAAAGGACAAGGCAGCGTTAAGAATGGCCGCGACAGCGTCAGCAAGCGGCTGGGTGTGAAAAAATTCGGCAGCGAAAGGGTTGTTGCCGGCAATATCATTGTGCGCCAGCGCGGCACAAAATTCTTGCCTGGAAGAAATGTCGGACTCGGCCGGGATTATACAATTTTTGCGCTGGTTGATGGAAGCGTGCGCTTCGACCGTTCCGGGCGCCGGGTAAATGTCGATCCCTTGGTGACCGGAGATTAGCCCGGTCGATTCTGCTTTCCAGCGTCGAGGCGCCTGCGCTATAACGGTTTTTCCCCTATGCGATACAATACGTTTATCCTTTTTGGCGCACCGGGCAGCGGCAAAGGTACACAGGGCAAGACGCTCGGCACGATCCCACGCTTTTATCATTGCGCCTGCGGCGATGTATTCCGATCCATCGACACACGCACGAAAGTTGGCAAAGCCTTTCTGGAATATTCCAGCAAAGGCCAACTGGTGCCGGACGATATTACCGTGGAGCTTTGGCGAGAGGCAATCGATGCGGCTGTGGACGCGCACAAGTTTAAACCGGATATCGACACGCTCGTGTTGGACGGTATTCCTCGGAACGTTGGACAAGCCAAGATCATGGAGGAAATGATCGACGTAAAAAAAGTGTTTCATCTGGCGTGTCCAAGTCGCGAGACGCTTTTTTACCGGCTCAAAAAGCGCGCCCTGAAGGACAACCGCCTCGACGACGCAAACGAGCGGGTTATCCAACGACGCCTCGACATTTACGAAAAGGAGTCGAAGCCAGTGCTTTCGTATTATTCGAAAGAGCTGGTGACCGTGGTTGACGCGACTCAGCCGCCCGCCAAAGTTCTGCTCGATATTCTAAAGAGCCTGAACGGCGTGTATGAGCCAGCAGCAGTTTGAAAATTTCACGGCTTCCAGCCTCTACTGTGAAAAGTGTAGGGCCGCGATGCCCGTGCGCGAGCGGTTGCTTTTAGTCCTGCCGGACAAGGAAATTTTCGATTATCTTTGCACTGGCTGCGGATCGTCCGTAGGGCGGCGTGAGATTACGGCGGGCGAAAAATTGATGGCGCAAACAATGGCCGGACGGCGTCGACGTCGCTCCAATGTGGTGCATCAACTCACGCCGTAACTCGGCATGCGGATCGTTTTTATCGGCACGGGCGAAATCGGCGTGCCGACACTGCAAGCTTTGCTGAAGTCGAAAGACGACGTCGTTGGCGTTGTGACCCAGCCCGACAAACCAGTCGGGCGCGCTCAGTTGGTCGAGCCGCCGCCCATTAAAAAAGCAGTCGCCGTGACGAAGATGCCGGTTTTGCAACCGCCTCGGATCAAAGAGCGACAAGCAATTGAAGAAGTTCGAGCGTTAAGGCCGGATGTGATCGTCGTGATGGCCTATGGGCAAATCTTGCCGCGTGACGTTCTCGAAATTCCAAAGATTGCCTGCTTGAACCTCCACGCATCACTTCTGCCGCGCTGGCGCGGCGCCGCGCCGATCCAGGCGGCGATCGCAGCGGGCGATCGCGCGACCGGCATCACCGTGATGTACACGGATGAAGGGCTCGACACGGGCGATATCCTCTTGCAGCGCACGATCGACATTCTGTCACGTGACACCGGCGGATCATTACACGATCGGTTGGCGGAGATTGCGCCAGGAGCATTGTTCGAATCTTTGCAAATGCTTGCACAAGGGGCTGCTCCGCGTATTCCCCAGGACAACGCACTGGCTACTGCGGCACCGAAACTGAGCCGTGAACATGGAAGGATCGACTGGTTGGAACCCGCTGCGGTAATCGAGAGAAAAATCCGCGCGTTCAATCCATGGCCGGGCGCGTTTATGACCGTCTCAACGAACGGAACGCGCAAGTTGAAGATTTTCTCAGCAGAGGTTGTCGACTTCCAAGGAAGACCCGGCGAAATCTTGAGAAATCAGGATGAGTTGGTTGTCGCCGCAGGCAAAGCTGCGTTGTCACTGCGCGAAGTCCAGATGGAGGGAAAACGGCGGATGAGTGCGGCCGAATTTCTGCATGGACACCTCACGTTGTCATCCTGAGCGAAAGCGAAGGACCTCACGTCTTCGCGGCTCGGGATGACAAGTGTGTTTATGCTTTCCAAGATCGATATCTTCTGTTGATCATTGTAGGTTACTTATGCAAACGGAAAAGCCGGCGTATAAACGCATCGTTCTCAAGCTGAGCGGTGAAGCTGTGCAGGAACGCGGCGGACGCGACAACATTTCGCCAACCGTCGTGCGTGAGATTGCTGAACGGATAAAAGAAGTCCGCGATTTGGGAGTGCAGGTGTCAGTCGTCATTGGGGGCGGAAACATCTGGCGCGGTGTCTCGGCGTCGCATCGGGGCATGGACCGCACTACCGCGGATTACATGGGCATGCTTGCTACCGTGATCAACGCACTGGCGTTGCGCAGTGCGCTCGATCAAATCGGCGTTGAGACGCGTGTGCAGACCGCGATCGACATGAGAAATGTGGCAGAGCCATTCATCCTGGGACGAGCCATTCGTCATCTCGAGCTCGGCCGTGTCGTCATATTCGCCGCCGGCACAGGCAACCCCTACTTCTCTACCGACACAACTGCGGCACTGCGTGCAAGCGAGATTCGCGCCGATGTGATCCTGAAAGCCACAAAGGTGGACGGCGTCTATGATCGCGACCCCAACAAGCACTCAGACGCGCGGCGCTTCGACCAACTCACTTTCTCGGAAGCGCTTGCGAAACGTTTACAGATTATGGATTCGACCGCGTTCAGTCTCTGCATGGACAACAAAATACCCATTGTCGTTTTTGACATGAGTAACCCCACCAACATCCGCGATGCCGTACTTGGGCGAAAAGTTGGAACACTGGTTTGCGATGAACTTCCATCGAAGTGAAACTTCAGCGACATGAGCAGAGATGACATTCTTCTTGAGGCCGAGATGTCGATGGAGAAGAGCGTCGATTACATGGTGCATGAATTTGCCGCCGTGCGCACCGGCAAAGCTTCGCCCGGTCTGGTCGAAAACGTCGATGTCCACGCTTACGGATCGACCATGAAGCTAAAGCAGCTGGCGTTAATCACGACGCCTGAGCCGCGTTTGCTCGTTGTTCAGCCTTTCGACGCTGGCACGGTGCAGGACATCGAGAGGGCGCTCAACGAATCAAAGATCGGCATCACGCCTGCGGTTGACGGAAAGATCATCCGGCTGCCGATCCCAGAGTTGTCAGAAGAGCGACGGAAGGAACTGGTGCGTTCCTTGAGCAAAATGGCCGAGGAAGCGCGTGTGCGTGTGCGTGCCAACCGGCGCGCCGCGCTCGACGAATCGAAGAAACTGAAGACCGCAGGCGGATTGACCGAAGACGGTTTTCGCGACGTGGAGGAAGAAGTGCAAAAGCTCACCGATCGCTTCGTCAAATCGGTCGATGATCACCTCAAGCACAAAGAAGCGGAGATCATGAAGGTGTAAGTAAGCCCAACCGGAAACACGAAGAAGAAATCTTTGCGTATTCAATTTTAGACAACGCACGCATCATGCAGATTGTTGCACACCCGAATCCTCTCCGACAAGTTAGGGAGCATGACAGAATTCTCTTGCGATTGTTGGCACAGAGAGCGCACGAATGGCAGAATCAGCGCGGGCTTCGCAGGTTAATAACTCGCATCAAGATCGAGCTCTGGGCGTGGAGGGAGACCGCGCGACAGCAGCGCAGGAGCCTTCGCAAGTTGCAGTGAGTCGAGAGCAACCGATGCCCAATCGCTTCGTCAAACCACCACCCCCGCTGCTTATTTCGACATCCTTCTATACCGCGAAACTTTCGCCGCAAGAGCAGTGCGCCACGGCGTTCGGATTGGTGACTTTGAAGCCGCCTTTTTGAAGGTCCTCACTGTAATCGAGTACGGAGCCGCTGACGAAAAGTGCGCTCTTTGGATCGACAACCAGGCGAACATTTGAGATCGGCACGAGAATATCGCGCTCCTTTGGGCCATCCACCAGATCCATGACGTATTGCAGACCGGAGCATCCGCCCCCGACCACAGCGAGGCGCAACGCGCCGTCAGGCTTGCCCTTTTCCTGAAGTAGCGACTCCAATTTGCGGGCCGCTTTATCCGTAATTCGGATCAGGCGTTCGTTACCAATCTTGTAGTTAGCAATCGGTGTTTCTGTCGTCATTCAAGCAGGTTCGGTGTTAGTCCTTTTATTTTTGTGTCGCTGTGCGGAGCAATTCGGCCACTTCGTTTTGGACGGCTTCCAGTTCGTCTAAGCGCAATTGTGGATCAGGCACGACGAAGACATCGCCAGTTGCGGCTTGCTCATAGATCAAGACGCGTCCGCTTGCGTTTTGCTCAGTCTTCACTTGTTTCAGGACGCGCTTGCGCTCGAGCATCGCGGCCAGAACGTAGCAAGCGTTCGCAGGCGGATGTTGGGATGCAATTAAACGGCGAAAGAGTTGTTCTGCGTTTTCCCTCGGCAGCGGCTCCGGTGGCTTCGGTGGCAATGGCTCGTAGCGCGATTTCCAAAATGAAAATGGCTGAATGTTTTCATTCCGATTTTGCCAGGCCTCCTCGCTCAAATCCTCACGCCGATAGCCATCCACGCCGTGAAAGAGCAGAGTGTAGAAATATTCTCCGGGAAGAAACGGCCGATGCGTCATGGCGCAGACGTCTGCCCGATGTGTGATCGCCCAATCGTTTGGAAGCGGGTTCATCGGGATACCATACGACGCTGGGCGAAAAGATGAAAACTGGGCGCTTCGCGGTTGGAAGCGCGCAGATAGAACAGATAGAGGCCGATCGCGGCGAAAAGAAGATTCGGCGCCCAGGCCGCCACCCATGGAGAAACGCGGTCACCCTCGCCGAGCGCGAGAAACAGGTGGACCAAAAAGTTCATCGAAAAGACGAGAAACACTGCGGCGGCGACACTCGATAACACACCCCGTCGCGAGTAGCCGATTCCGAGCGGCGCAGCAATGCAGACAACAACCAAACAAGTCCACGGCAGAGCAAGCCGATAATGCAGATGGGTGCGAAACGGGGCGAGCAAGGTAACGGGGAAATCTGCATTGAAGCGCAAATACTCTCGCAATTCTGGCAGGCTTAGAAATTCTGCGCGTTCATTTGCGCTGCCGAGCCGGAAGGGGGTCTCACTCCAGTGCTCGATCTTGAGTGAAGGAAAAATCTGCTCGTCAACGATGTTTCCCGCGTGATCATAGTGAACGACCTTCGCGTTCTGCAAATCCCAGGTTTTGGTTTCTGGGCGATAGGAAGCGCGACTTGCGACATAATTTGTAACGATGTTGTCGTTCGCGTCCTGCTGAAGGACCTGAACGTTATTGAACGTATTACCGCGAGGAATGAAATTCTGAATGAACCAAGTCCGCAAGTCGGTGCGATTACGAAAGATTTGCCCCTGGATGTAACGACTGGGACGCGCCTGCGCTTCGGAAAGAAAATTTTTGCGGGCCAGTTCTGCGTGCGGCGCAAGCGAATAGTTGAGTGCCATGCTGGCTCCCACAGTGAGCAGCCCCATGCCGATCAACGGCAGCAGAACGCGTGGGAGACTTATGCCCGCGGTGAGCATGGAGACAATTTCGTTGGCCCGCGACATTCGACCCAGAGCAAAAAGGAGCGACAGCAAAAGCGAAACCGGGAGTAGAATGATCAAAACCTGCGGGATCTGCGTGGCGTAGTAACGAACGGCGAGCAGGAGACCGACGCGCTCATCGATGAACGTCGAGATGTTATCGCTCACGTCGAAAATGAGCCAGATGGAGATGAAGCCGGCGATGCAGTAAAGATACACCTGCAAGAAATTGCGAATGACGTATCGATCGAGGAGTGTCATTGCGATTTAGATGGTCCCATCTCAATTAGCGTACTCAACTCAATGGCGGGTGCCAATCATGCGAGAAAAAGAATGACCAAATCCGAATGACGAAGCCGCGTAAACATACAATTATCGCCCGCGTTTTACGTCGCTTATACGCGGCAAAGCGCGAAGGAATGTCATGATCGCACTGAAGAACAGCTTGGGCAGCGAATTTGTCGAGCGGGTTGGCACGTTTTTCTCCGAAAACGGTCCCTTGTCAAAAGCAAAGAATTTCGAGTTCCGGTCGCAACAGCAGGAAATGGCGGCGGCCGTCGCCAACGCGCTGGAGGAAGAGCGCCATTTGGTAGTCGAAGCTGGAACCGGCGTGGGCAAATCCCTGGCTTATCTCACGCCGGCAATCTTATTGGCAATTGAGCAGCACAAAAAGGCAGTCGTCTCGACTCACACCATTAATCTCCAAGAGCAACTTCTTTACAAAGACATCCCCATTTTGAAGAAGATTCTGCCGGTCGAGTTCAAGGCCGCGTTGATGAAGGGGCGTCAGAATTACCTTTGCCCGCGGCGATTGGAACGCGCATTGCAGCAAGCCAATGAACTTTTCACCGGGCCGGAGCAAAATGAGCTGAACAGGCTGGTGGAATGGGCGCGCACCACCCGCGACGGTTCGCTGAGCGACCTGTCGGTGGAGCCTGACCCAAAAGTATGGATACAGGTCTGTAGCGAAGCGCATATCTGCACGCAGAAAACGTGCGGCCAGGATTCGCGCTGTTTTTATCAGAAAGCGCGCAAACGTCTCCTGGCGGCCGACGTTTTGGTGATCAATCACACGCTGCTGTTCATTCTTCTCATAAGTCCGGAGGCGCAGGAGGAACGCGAGAGCGGTTTCATTTTTCCGAATGACTTCCTCATTTTGGATGAAGCGCACACAGTCGAGCAGATCGCGTCGCGGCAGATCGGTATCGGCATCTCGCAGTATGGGCTACGATCGACGATCCAGCGGCTCTATAATGCCCGCACGCGCAAGGGTCTGTTCACCCTGACGCGCGATGCCGAGGGCGTAAGGCTCGCGGCCGAACTAGTCGATGGCGCGGAGAAGTTTTTCGGCGCTGTGGAATCGAAATGCGATTTCAAGAAAGGCCGTGAATTCCGTGTACGCGATGCCGATCTTGTTTCGGACACAATTACGGGCCGCCTGACAACGTTGCATGCTCGGATAGCCGACGTTGCGAAACGAACCGACGACGAGTTCCTAAAAGCGGAATTGCAGGAATACGGCCGTCGAATTCGTGATGCCCGCGACGGCATCGCCGATTTTTTGGAACAAAGTCGCCGCGAGCATGTGTATTGGGTCGAGCGCACGGGTAAGACGGCACAATATCTC
>DASTZJ010000308.1:0-2684 GCA_035764345.1 Candidatus Udaeobacter sp. | reverse complement strand
CAACCTGAAAGGCGATCTATGCGTTTACGATTCGAGCCATCCTTCCGGTCATTTCAAAAAGATCGTTTGGAAAAAAGGGGTTGGATTGGTTGAATACGCGAGTGGCTACGGCGCACGCAAGGACGGCTACCGGCTGAAGCGACAGAAATGAACGGTCGTGTTCCCGACCGAGTCGCCTCGCTAAAAAAAGGAATTTGGCTGCGGCAACGGACGACAGGGACAAAAAGAAATGGATCTAGCCCTGACGTTAAAGAAGCATTTCGGCTACGACCAGTTCCGGCCGCTGCAGCGTGAGATCATCAGCGATGCACTCGCTGGGCGCGATGTGTTTGTGCTGATGCCAACCGGTGGAGGAAAGTCGCTCTGTTTTCAATTGCCGGCGTTGATACGCGAAGGCCTGACTATTGTAGTTTCGCCGCTTATTTCGTTGATGAAGGATCAGGTGGACGCCCTGCAAACCAGCGGGATCCCCGCGACTTACTTGAACTCAACGCTCGACCGGGAAGAAGCAGTGGCCCGCTGGCGCGGACTGCATCGCGGCGAGTACCGGATGCTTTACGTCGCGCCTGAGCGGTTGATGCTCGATACGTTTTTGGACCGCGCGGTAAACTGGAACATCGCGCAGTTCGCTATCGACGAGGCGCATTGCATCAGCGAATGGGGCCACGATTTCCGGCCGGAATATCGCGAGCTCAAGAAATTGCGAACGCATTTTCTGGACGTGCCGATGATGGCGCTGACTGCAACAGCCACCGAACGGGTGCGCGCCGATATCGTGAAGCAATTAAAGCTGCGCGAACCGCGCTGTTATGTCGCCAGCTTTAACCGATCAAATCTCATTTACCGCATTGTACCAAAAACCGCGCCCTACGAGCAATTGCTCGAGTTCATCCGCAGCCGGCCTAACGATAACGGCATCGTTTACTGCGCGAGCCGAAAGAGCGCCGAGTCAGTGGCCCGGAATCTCAATGAAGATGGCATAAGCGCAAAGCCGTATCACGCGGGCCTAACCAGTGCCGAGCGCACGAAGAATCAGGAAGCGTTCCTGCGCGATGACGTCCGCGTGGTCACAGCAACGATCGCGTTCGGAATGGGCATCAATAAACCGAACGTCCGCTTCGTTGTGCATTACGATCTGCCAAAAAATCTGGAGAGCTATTATCAGGAAACCGGACGCGCCGGCCGGGACGGATTGCCGAGCGAATGCGTGCTGCTTTTCAGCGCAAGCGATGTCGCCAAGCAGCTCCATTTCATAGACGAAAAGAGCGAAAGCGAAGCGCGGATCGCCCGCGCGCAGCTGCGGCAAATGGTTCATTACGCCGAGACGCGCGAGTGCCGACGCATGACTTTACTGCGATATTTTGGCGAGCACTACGAGAAACAGTCGTGCGAAGGCTGTGATAATTGCCTTACACCACGCGAGACGTTCGATGGCACGATCCCGGCGCAGAAATTTCTCTCCTGCGTCCATCGCGTCCATGCAAAAAGCGGATTCGGATTCGGGCTAAACCATGTTGTCGATGTTTTGCGCGGCGCAGATACGCAAGCGATCCGGCAACGAGGCCACAATGAGTTGTCCACTTACGGCATTGGCCGGGAATTGAAACGCGAAGCCTGGCAGGCGATCGGGCGCGAGTTGCTGCGTCTGGGACTAATCGAATGCGCGCCTGGAAAGTTCGCTACACTGGCGCTTACACGAACCGGCCGAGACGCCTTACGTCATCGGACACCAATCACGCTTACAAAGCAGATCGACGTAGTCGCCCGCGATCAAAAGCCTCGCGCTGGCGCGATTGAATGCGACGAGGCGTTGCTCGAACGCTTGCGCAGCCTGCGGCGTAAAGTGGCGGACGAACGCAACGTGCCGGCCTATGTCATCTTCTCTGACGTTTCGCTCCGTGAAATGGCGAGGAATTATCCGACGACCGCGACAGAGTTTCGCCGAATTCCCGGCGTGGGCGAGCGAAAGCTGAAGGATTTTGCCGAAGCGTTCCTGGGGGAAATCAAAATTTATCTGGCCGCCAGTCCGCGCCGAACATTCTCCGGCGTGCTAGCTCCTCGGCTGCCGCCGCGTCGGTCACGCTTGAATGATAGTCAAAGAGAAACGCTCCGGCGTTTTCGCAGCGGCGAATCGGTAAGCGACATTTCGCGCGCGCGCGGATTCATGCGGAGCACCATTTACGATCACCTCGAAGCCGTGATTAAATCGGGCGAATCCCTCGAGCCTGATCGGTTCTTCACCGCCGCGCAGGAGAAGGAGATCGCGGCGGCGTTTCGCCAGATATCTGATGGAAAACTTGTCGATGTCTGCGCATTACTCGGCAACGAATACGATATCAGGCAACTGCGGATCTTTCGCGCATTTGCCGCGCGCGAGACGCTGTAGCCCCCAAATATCTGGGATTATCCCGGCTTGAGACAGATTGTTGATGTAGCCGCCTCGTTGTGCCAAGGCGCTCGCGGTGTTCGGTTACCCGGCACGGCGACACAGGCCGTAGCTACAACCGCCGCATAATGCCGCCCGCCGCGATCAGCGATCTACCGTCGAGTTAGTTCTTTTCTCTCGACAATTTATGGACATTTCAGCGAGAACCTAAAGGCTAATGCAATTCCTGCTTTATTGGCCGGCCTGGCTTTCCTTCTTGGTTGTATCGGCGGTAACAACGTTGACGGCGGTGGGAGGA
>DASTZJ010000307.1:0-7201 GCA_035764345.1 Candidatus Udaeobacter sp. | reverse complement strand
GCCCAAAAGGAACTGAAACGTCGCGGTATCGATTTCGAATTCCAAGATCACGAAATTTCACGCTCCATATACTTCCGCGATCCCGATGGCCACCAGCTTGAGATTACAACGTACGAATTGCCCCAGCCACCCTGACTTGTTATGTGGAGCGCAGTCTCCCGCCGCAGCGGGATCGATATTCCCCGAAGCAGTTAGAGATCCCTCTACTTCGCTCGGAATGACAGGCTAAGACAACGCGGCGCTAAATTTACGCCACCCGCCCGCAGCAATTCTTGTATTTCTTGCCGCTGCCGCAGGGGCACGGATCGTTGCGGCCAACCTTTGGCATTGAGCGCCGGATAGGAAGGTCGATCGATACGTCGCCGACGCCATCTCCATCTCCAGCCATACCCGCCATCGCGCCGACTGGTTGAGGCTGACGCGCGCGCGACGGAGCGCCTGCGGTTGGCGCGGTCGGCGCATGTTCGCGCATCAGGAACTGCGGTAACGTCGCCAGGAAATTCTCGAACGCCTGCAAATTGGAGGTGCTGCGGAACAGATTGTTCAGCACTTCGTTCTTAATGTTCGCCATTAGGTCGACAAACATGTCGTATGCCTCGGTCTTGTACTCGATGAGCGGATCTTTTTGCGCGTAACCGCGGAGATAAACGCCCTCACGCAACGCGTCCATGGCGTAGAGATGCTCCTGCCAGAGCCGATCGATCGCGTTTAAGATAATGTAGCGCTCCAGACTTTTAACGGCGGTCGGTTCTTCGTGACTCGATTTCCGCTCGTACGCATCCTTGATCTTCTCGATCAAAAACTGTGCGTTTTCGTCAACTGCACGGGTGTCGAACTGCGCTTTTTCTTTGGTCAAACCAAGCGGGAAAGTTGTGTTCACCCAATGGACTAGACCTGTGTAATTTGGTTCATCGACATCCAGATATTCCTTAACCTTTGCCGGCACGGCTTCGTCGATCACTTCGAAGATGAGCTTGCGCGGTTCTTCGGAATCAATGACTTCGTTGCGATAGGTATAAACCACTTCGCGCTGCATGTTCATCACGTCGTCGAAATCGAGCGTGCGTTTTCGAATGAGATAGTTGCGCTGTTCCACGCGTTTCTGCGCGGTCTCGACAGATTTATTGAGCCATCGATGCTCGAGCTCCTGGCCTTCCTCGAGGCCGAAGCGTTCCATGATTTTCGTCATTCGATCGGCTGCCCCGAAGTTGCGCATCAGATCATCTTCGAAACTGACATAGAACCGCGATGCGCCCGGGTCGCCCTGCCGCGCACAACGTCCGCGTAACTGTCGATCAATTCGGCGCGCCTCGTGCCGCTCGGTCCCAATTACCATCAAACCGCCGAGCTCTGTTACGCCCGGACCGAGTTTAATATCGGTGCCGCGCCCGGCCATATTGGTTGAAATCGTGACCGTGCCTGGTTGCCCGGCGCGCGCCACGATCTCGGCTTCCTGCATGTGAAATTTCGCGTTCAACACGTTGTGCGGAATTTTCTCGCGCTTCAGCATTCGGCTCAGTAATTCGGAAGCTTCCACGCTCACGCTTCCAACCAGCACGGGTTGGCTTTTCGCATGAGCTTCCCTGATCTCTTTAATGACTGCGTTGTATTTTTCCCGACGCGTTTTGTAGATGCGATCGTTATTATCCGTGCGTCGCACCGGCCGATTGGTCGGAATCATATTCACGTCGAGTTTGTAAATATCGTGAAACTCTGCGGCTTCCGTTTCGGCCGTGCCGGTCATTCCCGCCAGCTTTTGATAGAGCCGGAAATAATTTTGAATTGTGATTGTCGCTAAAGTTTGAGTCTCGCGATCGATCTGGACACCTTCTTTCGCTTCAACTGCCTGATGCAATCCATCGCTCCAGCGTCGCCCTGGCATTTTGCGCCCGGTGAACTCATCGACGATCACGACCTTGTTATCCTCGATGACGTACTGGACATCCTTTTCGAACAAGCAGTAGGCGCGGAGTAACTGCGAGATGTTGTGGATCCGCTCGGCCTGCGCGTCGCAATGTTGCTGGCGCTCCGCCTTTCTCTTGTCCCTCTCCTCGGGCGAGAGTGCTTGGTCCAGATCGATCTCGGTGAATTCGTTGATCAAATCCGGCAGCACAAACGCGTTCGGATCATCAGGGTTTAGAAAAATGCGGCCTTGTTCCGAAAGATCTGCCTCGTTCGATTTTTCATCGATCGTGAAAAAGAGTTCCTCCTTAAGTTGGAACAGTTCCTCCTTGCGCGTGTCCTGATAAAACGAAAGCTCGGCTTTATCGATGGCGCGTCGCTTGTCCGGATCTTCCATCAAGCGCAGGAGCTGTTTGTTGCGCGGCTGACCGAGTTTCACCTTGAACATGAGACGCCCGCCGATCTCGACATCGCCCTGCTCGAATTTCGCGATCGCTTCGCTGGCGAGCCGGTTGCAAAGCATATTTTCCTTCCGAACCAACTGCTCAATGAGCGGCTTCCATTTGTCGTATTGATGTGTCGAAATCGTCGCCGGCCCGCTGATGATGAGCGGCGTGCGTGCTTCATCGATTAGAATGGAATCGACTTCATCGACGATCGCATAGTGATAACCGCGCTGGACCTGTTGCTCTCGCGTCGTGGCCATGCCGTTGTCGCGCAGGTAATCGAAACCGAACTCGCTATTCGTTCCGTAGGTGATATCCATCGCGTATTGTTCGCGACGTTCATCCGGCTCCTGATCGTGTTGAATGCAGCCGACTGTAAGTCCCAGGAAATTGTAAAGTTGTCCCATCCACTCCGCGTCGCGTCGCGCCAGGTAATCGTTCACAGTCACCAGGTGCGCGCCGCGGCCAGTGAACGCGTTCAGGTAAAGCGGCAAAGTCGCGACTAAAGTTTTGCCCTCGCCGGTGGCCATTTCTGCGATCCGGCCCCGGTGCAAAACGACTCCGCCGAGCAACTGCACGTCGAAGTGCACCATGTCCCAGACCATGGGCTGATCGCACACGGTGAAAGAGTGTTGTCGCTCCTTCAGCCGGCGCGCCGCGTTTTTCACCACGGCGAATGCTTCCGGCAAAATTTCATCCAGCTTTTTCCATTGATCCTCCAGCTCCGGAATTTTGGAGACCTCTTCCTTCCAGGCTGCGGTCTTGGCGCGCAACTCGTCGTCGGACAAGCCCTTGAACTGCTCATCAAATTCGTTGATCCGGCGCACAATCGGCGCAAGCCGTCTGAGCTCGCGCTGATTCTTCGACCCCAGAATCTTCTTTAAAATCCAACCGACCATTTGGTTCCTAATATCGACGAGATTCGGCCATTTGTCATTCCGGACCCCGGTTGTTAAACTCGGCCGTGAGGAAGATCGATGTCATGGTTGCGTTCGTCCTGGTTGCTATAGAGAGCGCGAATGGTCAACCCGACGCGACTAGCCGGGAATGGAACAAACCCGTAGCACCCTTCCGGATCGCCGGAAATCTTTATTATGTCGGCGCAATCGAAATTACGTCATATTTAATCACGACGCCAGAGGGCCATTTCCTCCTCGATGGCGGATTTATCGAAACGGCCCCGCAAATCGAACGCAACATCGGGCAGCTCGGCTTCAAATTGCGCGACGTAAAATATTTGCTCAGCAGTCATGCGCACTACGATCACGCCGGTGGTCTTGCTGAGCTCAAGAAGGTAACCGGCGCAAAATTTGTTGCGAGCGAAGGCGACGCCGGGCTGCTGCGCAAGGGCGGGCCTGGGGACTTTCGATTCGGCGACACGCTGCTTTTTCCGCCGATTGAACCAGACAAAATCATTCTTGATGGCGAATCGCTTCAACTCGGTGATCAGGTTATGACCGCGCATTTGACTCCGGGACACACAAGAGGAACCACAACTTGGACAACTAAAATCCGAGATGGCGCCAGAACGCGCGACGTCGTTTTCGTCGGCAGCCAAAGCTCGCTCGACTACAAATTCGTTGGACAAGAAAGCTATCCCGGCATCGCGGCTGACTTTGCAAAATCGTTCGCCGTCTTAAAAAACTTGCCGTGCGATATTTTTCTCGCATCACACGGATCGTTCTTTCATTTCGTGGATAAGCACAAACGTTTCATGCGTGGTGACACAAATGCTTTTGTCGATCCGGACGGCTACAATCGTTATCTGAGTGAAAGCGAGAAGGATTTTCGCCAGAAGCTCGATCAGCAAAGACAGCAAGCTGCGGCATCGCCATGATTGCGCGACGCGCGTCGGCGTTTAAGGTCGCACCCATGAAGAAAATCATTTCCACAAGCGAAGCCCCGGGAGCGATTGGTCCATACTCGCAAGCGGTCCGCAGCGGAAGCTTCTTGTTTTGCAGCGGTCAGATTCCGCTTGACCCAAAATCCGGCCAGATTGTTTCGGGTGATATCGCTGCACAGACCCGATGCGTACTCGACAACATCGCAGCCATTTTGAAGGCTGAGAGCCTAACTTTCGATAATGTCGTTAAGACAACAATCTTCCTCACGAACCTTGGTGATTTCCAAACGGTTAATGAAATCTATGGTTCGTATTTCAAGCAGGATCCCCCAGCCCGCTCCACCGTCCAGGTTTCGGCGTTGCCCAAGGGCGCGAATGTGGAAATCGAAGTGATTGCCGTGGCCGGCGATGACGAACAAACAGCTTATGACACGTCTGGATAAAAATGATCGCAATAAATGTTTGTAGGGCGTCTGTGTCAGACGCCAAACCCATAAACGGCGTTTCACACAATGGAGCCGGCGGGAGCCGAGCGACATGGACGGGCAGGTCGCGAGACCGAGCGAGCGGGAGCGCGTGAGTCAAACGCCCTACAATATGAGCGAAGATCTTCTCGCCCTTTTCCGCAAGACGGGTGCGCTGCTGGATGGCCACTTCATTTTGCGTTCCGGCCTGCACAGCCGCCAGTATTTCCAATGCGCGTTGCTTCTTCAGGACACGGAAATTGCCGCAAAGGTTTGTGGGTGGCTCGGGGACAAGCTGCGCAAATTCGATTGTGACACGGTGATCTCCTCTGCCCTCGGCGGAATCATTGTCGGCCAGGAGGTTGGTCGCTCGTTAGGTAAGCGCCATATTTTTGTCGAAAAAGACGAGGGCAAGCTTGTTTTGCGGCGCGGTTTTCAAATCTCGCCAGGTGAAAAGTTCATCGTTGTCGAAGATGTGGTGACCCGCGGGGGACGCGTGCAGGAAACAATCGACATCGTCCGGGCCCACAACGGCATCGTCTCGGCGGTCGGCGTGATTGTCGATCGCAGCGGCAAAGTCAAACCCGATTTTGGTTGTCCCTGCGTGAGGCTCGTTGAGATGACCGTTGAAAACTTCCCGGCCGACAATCTCCCGCCCGACCTCGCGAAAATCCCGGCAGTCAAACCCGGGAGCAAATAGGCGTCCAGTTGTAACCACGGGCCTGCGGCCCGTCCGCAAGGGCCAGCGCTTGCTAGGACGCGTTCAGAAACGGCTCATAGAGCGGTGGATACAGGGGCGGAGAAGCGCCGTTCCGCTTGCCTATGACTACTGCGAAAGCAACTCGGCGAGTTCCTTCAGATCGGTCACCGGGGCTTTGCAGGTGAAATTTTCGCACACGTATGCGGCAGGTTTCCCATCAATCGGTGACATGGCGCGAATCGCTTCATTTTTCTCACCGAGATATTTTTGGCCTTCAGCGCCGTCTGCAAGAAATAGAATTGCCTTCGGTAGAAAATGCCGATTCACCTCTTTAAGCAACGCTTTGGTTCCCACCGCATCCTTCCTACCAGCGATTACGATCTGGCGAGGCTTGCTTAAGGAGTAATCGAGGGCAACCAGCATTTGCGGCATCGCGCTGGGAAAGTGCGAAAGAGTCGTTGCAAATGCATCAATTGTTTTTCTGGCGCGCTCCGCCGTCTCTTTGTCATCACGAAATTGCGACAACCGCAAGAGATTCAACGCAGCAACTGAGCTCGCAGCAGGCTCTGCACCGTCGTTATCGTCTTTCATTCGAAGAAAGACGTTTTCGTCTTTACCGCTGGTGCTGAAATAGCCGCCGCTCTTCTCGTCGAAAAACAAGCGATCCTGCGTCTCCTGCAATTGGGCGGCGAACTTCAGCCACTCGATATCGAATGAGGCTTCGTAAAGATCGAGAAGGCCCTGGATAACAAATGCGTAGTCATCAGCGAAACCTTCAACGTCGCTGCGGCCGCTGCGATAGTTGCGATAGAGCAACTTGCTCTTTTCTTCATAGAGATTTGTCCTGAGGAAGTTGGCTGCACGCGTTGCAATTTCCAGGTAGCGCGGTTCATCGAGCACTTGCGCGCCACGGGCATAAGCAGAAATCATCAGACCGTTCCAAGCGGCAATGATCTTATCGTCGAGATGAGACCGCGGCCGTTTGGCGCGAATGGAAAACAATTTCTCGCGACTCTGCGCGAGAAGCTTTCCGATTTCTTCCTCGGTTTTCCGAAAGTGCCCTGAGGTCTCCGCAATCGTGTGCCGCTCGATCAAAATATTTTTGCCGCGGAATTCATCCTGGAGATCGCTCCCTTCCGGCGCATTTCCGTGCGCTTGCACGTCATAATGGAAATCAAAAATCTCGGCGGCATCACCAAGCACGGCGTCGATTTCTTTTTTAGTCCAGATATAGAATGCGCCTTCGGCTGTCTTGGCGTATCCGGGATCATCCGCCTTCGCCGAGGCTACGCCGGACAAGCCGCCCGCGGCTACAACGGGGCTGTCGGCATCTTCGGCGGAAAAGAATCCGCCTTCCTTCGATGTCATGTCGCGAGCGACGTAATCGAGAATGTCCCGCGCCACTGCTTCGTATTGCCGATCCCTCGTAATCTGGGATGCGTCGAGATAAGCGACAGCAAGTTGCGCCTGATCGTATAGCATCTTTTCGAAATGCGGCACGTGCCAGTAACGATCGACTGAGTAACGATGGAATCCGCCTCCGATGTGATCGTGCATGCCGCCCGCAGCCATTTTGCGCAGCGTGAACAGTGTCATTTCTAGCGCTTGTTTGCCGGATTCGCTCTTAGGGCCGCGCGAGTAAAACCGCGTTAGGAAATTGAGTGTCACCGGTCGGGGAAATTTTGGCGCATTGCTGAAACCGCCTTCCTTCGGGTCGTAACTGCGGTCGATTTGCCGGTAACCAGCCTCCAGGATCGATGCATCGATTTTGCCTTCGGCCTTTCTGGCTGTTTGAGATTCACGCAATGCGTCAACGATCTTGCCGCCTTGCTCGACAATTTTGTCG
>DASTZJ010000306.1:0-2891 GCA_035764345.1 Candidatus Udaeobacter sp. | reverse complement strand
TCGTGGTCGGTTATTAGGGTCAGAAAGCTGCAAACAGATAACAAAAAACCGCAGCTTCGCTGTGCTAAAGTCCGACGACCACCGCCTTTGTCTGGGTATAGTGTTCGAGAACTTCGTGCCCCATCTCGCGGCCCCAGCCGGATTGTTTGTAACCGCCGAACGGCAACGCTGAATCAAAAATGTTGTAGCAGTTGACCCAAACTGTTCCCGCTTTCAGCGCGGCGGCAATGCGATGCGCTTTGGAAATGTCGCGCGTCCAGACGCCTGCGGCCAGGCCGTACTCGGTCTGGTTCGCGCGCGGAATCAATTCTTCGACTTTCGTAAACGGTTCCGCCACGACGACGGGTCCAAAAATTTCTTCGCGCACGATGCTCATGTCCGGCTTTACATCCTTGATGACAGTCGGATTCACGAAATAGCCGCGCTGCCCGGCTCTGTTACCCCCGGTGACGTAACACGCGCCGGCCTGTTTGCCCTGGCGTATGTAGTTCGTGACGCGGTTCAGTTGCTCTTCTGAAACGAGCGGGCCCATTTCAGTCGAAGCATCGAGACCGGGGCCGAGTTTGATTTTCTTTGCCTGAGTAGCGACGCCTTCAACAACGTCGTCAAAAATATCGCGCTCGACCAGTAATCGCGAACCAGCGCAACAACATTGACCGTGATTGAAGAAAATGGCGTTGGCAGCGCCCGCGATCGCGGCGTGAAGATCGACAACATCTTTGAAAACGATGTTGGGCGATTTGCCACCCAGTTCGAGACTGACCTTTTTCAAATTTCCAGCGGCGGCGCGGACGATGATTTTTCCAACTTCGGTCGAGCCGGTAAACGCGACTTTGTCTACGTCGTCGTGAGCGGCGAGGGCTGCGCCCGCAGTTTCACCGAACCCGGTGACAATGTTCACGACGCCTTCAGGAATTCCGGCGTCGAGAATAATTTCGCCGAGGCGGAGCGCAGTAAGCGGCGTTTGTTCGGCGGGCTTGAGGACGATGCAATTTCCGGTCGCGAGCGCCGGCGCGAGTTTCCATGCGGCCATGAGCAGCGGAAAATTCCAGGGAATGATTTGGCCAACGACCCCGACCGGCTCGCGTAACGTGAACGCGTGAAAGCTTGCTCCGGGCGCGTACGGCACGCTGATGGGAATGGTGTTGCCCTCAATCTTCGTCGCCCAACCGGCCATGTAATGAAACATGTCCGCTGCGAGTGGAATGTCCGCGGCGCGAGCGACCGCGCGGGGCTTGCCGTTGTCGAGCGATTCGAGCTCAGCCAGTTCATCCGCGTTTTCGAGAATGAGATCGCCGATTTTCCAAACAAGTTTGCCGCGTTCGCTCTGGGTCAGGCCACGCCACGGGCCGGAATCGAACGCGCTCCGCGCTGCGCTTACTGCGCGGTTGATATCTTCCTTGTCGCTGTCAGGAACGCGGGTTATCACCGACGCATCGGCGGGATTGAACACGTCGAACAGTTTTCCGGACCCAGCCGGCGACCATTTGCCGCCGATGAGATTTTGTTTTGGTTTTTTGAGCCATGCGACAAGGCGCGGGCTAATTTTAATTTCACCGTTGCCGGAAACGTGGCCGTTTCCGCTGACAGCGCGTGATGCTTTACGGGTTTGGGTTGATATGCGTGAGCGGGAAGTGATCGTTTTCATAACTCGAAGAACTTATTCTTGGGATCAAAGATAACAGTAAGAATTTATCCCGGCCGATTAGAAGCGCAATTTGACTCGGCGTCGGAACTCCGCCATGACGAAGCACACGGCGAGCGCCTGCTAGTTATTTGCGACTTGTTTTGGGCTCGGGTCCGGCAAGCATTCTCTGAAATCGCGGGTTGTTTCTGAGCGCGTCCCATTCGAACGTATCCGCAAATCGGAAAGCGAGATCATAAAGTAAGAGGGAGGGATAGATGACTGACGAGCACATAGAGAAGACCAAATCAGCTATTGCGTCTGCCGAAAATATTCCGGCTGATAGGAAAGCCGAGTTACTGGATTTGCTGTCGAAGCTCAAGCCAGCCATCGCCAAGGTTTCGGAGACGCATCACGAGGATGCCCGGAGCATCGCTCGTCTGGTGGAGGCTTCGGCCCACGAAACAATTCGCACCCAGAAGAAACCGGAACGGAGCAAGAGACTTTTGCACGAGCTGAAACAATCCGTGGAAAACTTTGAAGCGTCGCATCCGCAACTGGCCGCTTTTGTGAATCAATACAGCACGGTGTTGTCCGCTTTAGGTATTTGACCACAAATCGGAAAGCCACATCGAAGCCAGTTGATAGTTGATGGCTGAGAGTTGAGAGACAGGAAAAAGAGCAATTCTTCGCCGCAAAAAAGTGGCATCGAAAACTGAGAAGTAGCTTAATAATAGGGGATTCAGAGCGCATGACTGCGAACTACCCGGGCATAGATGGATACGTTGGGAACACGCCGTTGATTCGACTGCGACGTTTGTCCGAGCTGACTGGTTGTGAGATTCTCGGAAAAGCGGAATTCATGAATCCGGCCGGCTCGGTGAAAGATCGAGCCGCCTACGGAATCATTACTGACGCGGAACAACAGGGCCGGCTTAAACCCGGCGCAACGATCGTTGAGGGAACCGCCGGTAACACTGGGATCGGTCTTGCCGTGATCGGGCGCGCCAGAGATTATCGCACTGTCATTGTGATTCCGAATAATCAGTCGCCGGAGAAAATGCATTTGCTCCGTACGCTCGGCGCGGAGGTAAAGGCGGTGCCGGAAAAGCCGTACAAGGATCCGGAAAATTACAATCATATCGCGCGTCGCCTCGCAGAGGAGCGAGGCTGGTTCTGGGCGAACCAGTTCGATAACACGGCTAATCGCGACGCGCATTATCGCAGCACCGGCCCTGAAATTTGGAAACAAACCGAAGGCAAGGTT
>DASTZJ010000305.1:0-2537 GCA_035764345.1 Candidatus Udaeobacter sp. | reverse complement strand
GGGAGGGCGAAATAGCGCTCTCCGTAAAATGCACGAGCGACGAGCGCAATCGCACGGCGAGGCACAAGCTCGCGGACGAAAACTACGCCGCGTCGCCAGGTGTCAGCCGATTTTCTCCTCACGTAGAAACGCAGGTTCACTTCTTCGAAATCGCGGTGCAGCGGGATCGGAAGACCGAGGAGACGTGTATCGAGAAAGAGAAATCCGACAACGCTGACGAACGTTTCGCCGTTTTCATAATCCAACTCCGTTCCGGCCGGAACGAGCGGTTCAACCAGAGCGGGATCGACGACGTAGTTCAGCATCGCCAGATAACGCCAGTTAGCGGTAAGAAATGGTTTCACGCAGCGGATACGGCGGTCACAGGCTGCCGCTACAGAATCAATCGTTGACTGGGCGAACGCGATAGCGGAGGGCCATTCTTTCCGGCTCGGGAACCGGACTGAGATCCGCGCGTTGCGTGGCGAAAATCCAGTCAGACCAAGTTTCGTCTTCCTTCCGTGGCGCAGGTCGAATTTTTAAGTCAATAAACTGCGACGCGACCGGTTCGTTGCCGACTGAGGCCAGGAGCGACCTGCTTTTGCTATGCGTCAACAGCGGGACACGTCCGGGAACCGTGACATGTTCGGCATCTTTTGTGATCGCATTCCAGTCAATAAAAGCGTACTGATTTTGCCGATTGTCAGTGTAAAGGCTAACCTGCACACTGTAACCACCGGGCTGGTTTGGGACCTTAAACGCTGCTGGGGCGCGAAGCTCGAATTGCAACTCCAAGCGCTTTCCGTCGATCCTTGGAGGTTTGTCCGATAGCAGATACGGAACGCCAGCGAACAGACCGGCGAGGCCGCAAACAATCAAAAGCGACCAACCTTGTGCAACGAAAAATCCAGCCAGTCCTTGCCGCCGGACCAGGATGGATGAAATGATACCAATTACCATGCCCGCCAAAATCCCAAGCGGCGCGCACACAAACACGACGAACATACCTCGACCGCCCTCCATGTTAGACATGTGCGCAAGCCTGGTTAAATAATCGCCGACAAAGAAGGCAAGAAGGCAGCCGACCAATGCTGTGAAAAGCGCGATGAATGAAGCCTGGAGAATGCGCATGAAGATTTGCGGCTAGCTTGCTTTGAGCTGATCGAATAATTTGCCCTTAGATTTTGCGGTTAAACCGCTGCAGAACTGCAAAGCGGATAAAGGTTACTCGGATCCTTGGTCAGGATTTCCCGATAGAGCTTTCTGTCCTCCGGTGCTCGCGCCGCTAAAATTCTCCTTGGCGGCGTGTGCGACACTCTGCGGGTCGCCGCGTACATCTCCTTTCAACCCTCCGGAGTTGTTCATTGTCGCTTCGCCCGCGACTGAATCTCCCCCGGATTTTTTCGCAAAAATAAAACTCGCGGACAGTACCCCGCGGTTTTGATCTGAAACTGAGACCACAGGCTCGCGCAGCAGACTGAGTTCTTCGCTACTCAATTTTGTAACCGGCTGGGCAAGAAATTCGATCTCCTTATTCAACGCATCGGACTTGATTTTCAACTTGTTCAGCTCCGCCAGCAGCAACCTTCTTGCTTCGTCCCGGCGCGCCTCTTCCTGGCGCTCGCGCACAACGATGTTTCGCAGCAGTTCGTTTTCTCTCAGTAGTCGGACCGTCTCCTCGCTGTTCTTGCCGATCAGCTTCGCGCTTTGAAGCTGCGCGCCGGTCTCATCCAACTGCACCCAAAGCTCGGCAGTTCTGGCTACGAGATATTGATTCTGTTTCTGACTCTCGGCCAGCTGCTGCTGCAGTTGCGTAACCTGCTGCTTCACTCCCACTAATTCCTCCGCATTTGTTGAATCGTCGTTATCAGGCACCTTTTTCTCAGCATTTGCCAGCTTCTGCTTGAGATCGCCATTCTCGGCAAGGAGCGCCTGCGCGCCTTGTTCCGTCTCGCTCCTTCCTTTTACCTGAGCTACCGCTTCATCGCGCTGCTGTTCTACCGCGGTGATTTGCTTGTTTGCCTCAGCGAGTTTTGCGTTGGTCTCGTCCCTTTCCTTTTCTGCTGTCGCACGCGCCTCTTCAGCAACAGCAACTTCATTTTTCAAATCGGCAATCTGCGCGCGCAACTGCTCCATAGTACTGTTCCCCTGCGATGCTTGCGTCTGCGCGAGCTCCTCGCGCGCTTGATGTTCCGATTCCTTGGACGTCTCGATTTCCTTTTGTGCATTCTCGAGCTTGGAGCTTGTTTCCTGCAGACGCGTGCTGACGGCTTCCTTTTCTTTTCGGGCGGTTTCGAGATCGCTGCGCGACTTTTCAAGCGCCGCTTGCAGTTGATCGACCTTGCGGCGCAATTTCCTCGTTGCCTCTTCAATCGCCGCATCGCTCGATCCTTGCGAAACTGTTTCGAAGCCTTGTCGAGCTACCACCTCGGGACCAGGCTCCGACCAGGTCTCATTCTCTGGGAGCGAAGGAACAACTTCCGGTAGAGGAGTTGCAGCTGCATTGAGTTCATTATGCCTCGATATGCGCTCCTGTACCCGCAGGATTCCTTCGCCGA
>DASTZJ010000304.1:0-3381 GCA_035764345.1 Candidatus Udaeobacter sp. | reverse complement strand
GAGCCAAAGATCGACACCCTGCACCAGGCGGCGCGCGATGTAGCTGTCGTAGTCCTCCAGAAAGACGACGCGATTTTCCAGGCCAGCTTCGTGGCTAAGCTTGTAAACTTCCTGGATTAGTGCCTTGCCGGCTTCATCACGTGGATGCGCTTTGCCTGCGAAAATGAATTGCACGGGACGTGTCGTGTCATTCACCAACCGCTTCAAACGTTCCTTGTCGCTGAATAAGAGCGTCCCGCGCTTGTAAGTCGCAAAACGGCGCGCAAATCCGACCGTCAAAATTTCAGGATCAAGAATGCGATTAACCTTGCGGATCGACTCGGGGGACTCCCCCATTCGTTCGCGACGCTGTCGTTCTCGATCGCGGATAAATTCAATCAGCCGGAGCTTGAGTTTTTGATGCGTGTCCCAAAGTTGCGCGTCGGGAATATCGAAGACGCCGCGCCAAAACTCAGGTTCGGTAAGGTGTTCCTCCCATGCACCGAGATGCTTGCGATAAAGTGCGGCAAACTCCGGCGCCATCCAGGTTTTCGTATGGACTCCGTTTGTAATGTTGGTTATCGGCACTTCATGAACGGGCACGCCGGTCCAGACATCTTTCCAAAGCGATCGAGTCACTTCGCCGTGTAATTTGCTCACTCCATTGGCGTGCCGGCTAAGACGCAGCGCCAGGATGGTCATACTGAACGGATCGTTTGGATTGAGACGCGTGTGACCAAATGAGAATAGCTCGTCGAACGGAATATTTAGTTCCTTGGCGAAATTCCCAAAATATTTCCGCATCATCTCGCGCGGGAACGAGTCGTTGCCGGCGGGAACTGGAGTATGCGTGGTAAAAACGTTGGCCGCCGCTACCAGTTGAAGTGCCGAATAAAAATCGAGCTTCTTCTCGACGACATTGAGGCGAATGCGTTCGAGCGCAAGAAACGCCGAGTGTCCCTCGTTCATGTGAAACACGGCCGGCTGAATGCCGAGCGCGGCCAGCGCTTTGACGCCGCCAATTCCAAGCAAGATCTCCTGGCGCATGCGCATCTCGAGATCGCCACCGTAAAGCTCGGCAGTAATCAATCGGTCTTCCGCGCTGTTCTCCGGAATATCCGTGTCGAGCAGGTACAGGCTTACCCTTCCAACGCGCAATTCCCACACCCTGGCGAAAACCTGCCTGTCCAGAATCGGTACGGAAATAAGCGGTTTCCCATTGGCACGGAGGGCTTCACGGATAGGCAGGTGATAGAAATTTTGATTCAGATTGATCGCTGCCTGAACGCCGTCCTTGTCGATCTGCTGCCGGAAATAGCCATGCCGATAGAGCAAACCAATCGCAACGAAATTCAAGTCCAGATCGCTCGCCGACTTGCAATGGTCGCCAGCGAGTATGCCAAGACCTCCGGAATAATTCGGGATTGATTCGTGAAAACCAAATTCAGCCGAGAAATACGCGATCGGATTCTTGATCGCGCCGCCGGCGCCTATCTTTCCATAGGTGTCGTGTCGTCCGAGATATTTCTCGAATTGCTCAAAGACCTGCTTCAGCTCGCGCAGAAACGTTTTGTCCTGCGCAAGCTCTTCTAGCCTGGATTGCCGCGAAAGCTGGAGCATGCGCACCGGATTATGATTTGTCCGGTTCCAAAGCTCGGGGTCCAGGTGGCGGAAGAGCCGGCGTGCGGCGGGTTCCCATGTCCACCACAGGTTGAAGCTCATTTCGCGCAACGGCTCAAGCGCCGCCGGCAGGATCGGGGTCACGTTGTACGTTTGAAAAGTCGGCATGTGAATTCCTCTAGCCGGGGCCGGTGACCCCGGTCACTGACAAATTTTACAGAAGGTAGCGAAGAAAAACGAAGATTCTATTGCGAACGGCTTTCCTTAAGGAGGAATGCATCCAAAAGGCAAGTTTGTTCCGACGCGACGCCCTTTCGGCTTCGCGCAGGGAGGAGTCCACTACCCTCGCTGCGCGAGGACGAGCCCAAGAAAGAAGCCCGCGACCAGTCCGCACAGGTGGGCAGCCATGCTGACCTGTGGCGTCGAGAGATCGAAGGCGACTTGAATCGCTATGATCATCACGACGTTTCCGAGGCGTTGTTTCGCTTGCGGCGCATGACGATGTCGCACTAGAAATCCTGCCCACGCACCGACGACCCCCATGATACACCCCGACGCGCCAACCAGCTGGGCGACTTGTACCAAGCCGACTACCGTCAAAGCCACCACACCTGCGCTGGATGCAAGCCCGGAAATCAGATAGCACACGGCGAATCGGATTGTGCCTATGGATCGTTCTAATGGCGGCCCAAGAATATAAAGCGCGAAAATGTTGAAAAGCAGATGAGTAAAACCACCGTGCAAGAAGAGCGCCGTGAAAAGCCGCCAGTATTCTCCCTGGGCTAGAACAGCATAAGGCTCGAGTGCGCCGATTCGATGCAGGACTTCCGGGTCGTTCAGATCGCCAACGGAGATCTCAAAAAGAAATGCGACCGTGTTCAGCAGAATCAACACGAGAACTGCCGGCGCGCTTCGGAGCTGGCTATGCCGAATGCGGCCCGCGATTGGGGCGGTTCTGAAAGCGACCGGGCAGTTTCGGTGAGATTCCAAATGCCGAAATAATTGGACCTGATCGCGCAACTCGGCGCTGGGATGCAAGATTTGAACAATTGCTCCGAGTCTTGCAGCCGATTTGTAGTCTCCCTTTGCGGCGAGCTCTGTCATTTTGCGCAATCCAATCGCCGGAAGAAAGAGGAGAACGATCCAGGCCAAACCGCTGATGTAACCAGCTGCCCTGGGAGCGAGCATCCACGCGACAGTGGTGACCGCAAGCACAACAAGCGCAGCGACACGCCAGCCGTGATAAGGTTGCGCCGGACGCGATGCCCGGGCTAGCACGAGCAGCGGTGAAATCACTGCCAGAAAGAGCAAGATGTGATTCAGATCCACGAGTGTCGGTCTTAATTGGGCGTTGGACGTTGAGCGTTGGACGTTGGATGTTGGCTGCCGAGCAGCAAACGCTCAACGCTTAACGCCCAACTCTCAACGTCCAATTCAGACTATGCGAATCACGGTCACTGATTATCTCGATGTTGTTTCATCCTGGTGCTTCTGGTCCGAGCCAACCTGGGCGGAATTAAAGAAGCGTTATGACGGCCGTGTCGAGTTTCAATGGAAGATCGCGTTGATGGATCTGAGTGGTTTGCCCACTTCGCGTGAGCAGGAGCAATGGTTCTATCGGCGCAGCGGAATGATGATGCGTTCGCCGTTCATGCTCAACACCGATTGGTACGATCCCAGTTTGCCGGAATGGCTCGCCCCGAATTGCGTCGCCGAAGCCGGCAAGGACTTTGGCTTCTTCGATGATCGCGTTCGCCTCGCGCTCGCGCATGCCGCGCTGCG
>DASTZJ010000303.1:0-3072 GCA_035764345.1 Candidatus Udaeobacter sp. | reverse complement strand
TCCGCGCCTACTTCATTTCCGAACACCGCCGCAGATTTGCGCTCCTGGGCGACGCAGATTCGGATTGGCGTGAAGCCAAGCAACAGCTCCTCTCCGAATCAGGTGAATTAAGCCGCCTTTGTACGATAACGACAGAAGAACCGAGTGAAATTCCCGCACGCACGGAAAAGATCGCACTGCTGCCAACGGCCCCAGTAAATAAGCCCCAAGCGACTGCCGTGGCCAAGCCGCAGCCCTCTGGTACCATGCAGACTTCCGTTCAGCTCACCTTTTCCTTCCAGATCGCCGCTGTGCAACTGACACCGACATTCAAGATAGGCGTTTTGCAACTGCGGCCCACATCCAGGATCGTCACGATGCGTCTGGCTGCTTCTCAACGGGCGCAACTTGAAGTGAGTTTCGAGATTACGAAGATCCAGCCCGTAGGGGAAACTCTTGGCACCATTCGGCTGACTCCGTCTCAACAGCAGAGGCCAATCAAGGGTTCGCCTTCGTTTATGGCCGCGGGACTGCAACTCGTGCCGAATGTGGAGGCTACGCGGGTCCAATTCATGCCATCACAGCAGCGCCAGGCGGCTGTCTTCGTGACGGTCCCGTGCCAGATAACTACGATCGAGTTGTCCCCGTTGCTTGAGATTGCGTCTGTTGTCCTGAATTGTACTTCCAAGCAAGCCCTCGTTCAGTTGGCTGGTGCCGGACCAAGCCCAGCCGACAGACCGCTGGTCTTTGAGATTGCACGTTTGCAGCTTAGCGAAGGCGGCAATGCCGGTATGATACAGCTGAATCTGCTCGGCCAGAGCCCACCGAAGACGTTACGAGACTAGGTTTGCCGGATCACAAAGAGAGATTCTCGCAGTTTGAACAAACCCAAAACAACTGCGAACGCGCCAAGTATCAGGATGGCGTGATCCCCGTTTACGATCACGTTGCCAGCATCCATCATAAACGCGAATCACGGCGTGAACTGAAGCCCCGGAGCCGAAACTACGGAGCCGAAACTAGGGTTTTCTCTTGCTTGGGCCGACAATACTTTGTAAACGAAGGCGAATGCGAATCTCCGCTGATTCCGCGCTGCTCGGCGCCGTCACTCTGTTATTTTCGTCGGCTTTTCCCGCTGCAGCCGATGAGATAATCGCTCTGAAAGCGGCGCGATTGTTTGATGGCAAATCGAAGACGCTTGTGCACAACGGGGTCGTCATCGTGCAAGGCGACAAGATCGTTAATGCTGGAAGCAATTCGCCGGTGCCCCAGGGCGCGCGGGTGATCAATCTTGGTGATGCCACATTATCGCCCGGATTTATGGACGCGCATACGCACCTGACTTTTGATTTAAGCGGCAGCTATAACGAGAAGCGTTTGCAGCTGCTGCAAACAAACGTTTCGGAAATGGCGATCTTGGCGACAACGTATGCGCGCGCGACAGTTGAGGCCGGGTTTACTACCGTGCGCGATTTGGGAACCTTTCACCTCAGCCACGAATTTGTCGATGTCGCGCTGCGTAATTCGATCAGCAAAGGAGTGATCGTCGGGCCGCGCATGCTGGTTGCGACGAAAGGAATTGGCGCCACTGGTGGTCACTTCGATTGGACGGGCGGGTTTCGCGATTTCCTCTTTGGGAGCGAGCCGGATTATACCGAGGGGATCGTCGATAGTCCCGACGATGTTCGCAAAGCCGTGCGTTTCGAGGTTAAGAACGGCGCAGACGTAATTAAGGCCGCCGTTTCAGGGGGAATTTTGTCACTAGCAGACGAAGTGGATACCCCACAACTAACGCCCGCCGAAATGACGGCGCTGGTCGACGAGTCCCATCGATTACGCAAAAAGGTGGCAGTGCATTGTCACGGCGATCAAGCCGCACGCGAGGCGATTGACGCGGGCGTTGATTCGATTGAACACGGTTCGTTCATGAAACCGGAAACGGTCACACGGATGAAAAACAAGGGGACGTTTCTTACGCCCACGCTCATGGCGACGGAATGGCTCATGAGCAAGCTCGACAATTATCCGCCAGCGTTGCAAGCAAAAGCGCGGACCGCTGCCGCAGCGCGCTCAGAGATGTTTCGCAATGCTGTAAGGATAGGCGTTAAAATTTCATTCGGCACTGACGCGGGGGTTTTTCCACATGGTCAGAATGCGAAAGAATTTAAGTTAATGGTGGATCTCGGAATGACACCGATCGACGCGTTGAGATCTGCCACGGCAACTGACGCCGACCTTTTAGGGATTGCGCAAAAAGTCGGCACTTTGGAAAAAGGCAAATTGGCCGATATCATCGCGATGCCGGGCGACCCGAGCGTCGACATCACGGCGACAGAGCGCGTCTCGTTCGTGATGAAAGAAGGCAAAATCGTTAGGAATGGACCGCCGACTCTCCGCCCCGGCGCTGAGGCGACAAAGCCCACAGACGTTGGGGGCTCAGGTGATTAAACGCGTCGTTGCGGTGCTCAGTCGGTCAATCGCACCCCGGCAGCATCGTAAACACGGATCACAGCATCATGTGAGCGGCTGCGAAACTTGGCGTAGTTGAATTGCTTGCCTAATAATGCGTCCTTTTTTTACAGGAGAAGCAGTCGGCTCGCCGAAGCATTCGCGTCGATCTTTTGGCCGACATCCAAGTCATGTTTCGGGAAAGGGAGATCGGCCGGATTTTCTCTCGTGACCTTGTCGAGGAGCTGGGCGCGATGAGCGACCGACCTTGGCCAGAAGCATGGCGCGGAAAACCGATCACCGAAAGGTGGCTCGCGTCGATACCGACATACTTCATTGGAAGGGTTCCTTTCTTGTTTGGATTTACGCAAACTAAGCATCGTCCCCTTCATCCATCATATGATCTCAGCTACCGCTGGCGGGCGCGAGCAAAATCCTTCTGCTTTTTGTGGCTGCGGCCTGTGAAGCGCGCTGGACTCTCAACTACCATCTCTCAACCTCCAATTGTCTCACATCAGCGCACGTAGATGGCCGCAGCTTGAACCCGGTGGTTAATCAGCGGTCCGCCAACGTTGCCGGCACCGCCATAAAAGCTATGCCCACTAGAACCGAAACCGCCGACGCCAATGGCTAAGCCGCCAGCCG
>DASTZJ010000302.1:0-3959 GCA_035764345.1 Candidatus Udaeobacter sp. | reverse complement strand
GCCTGACGATAAGCTTGCTGCCATTGTCGGGTCGCAGCCGCTACCACGCTCCGAGCTTACCAAAAAGCTCTGGAACTACATCAAGAGGCACGGTTGCCAGGATAAAAAGAAACGAACCATGATTAACGCCGACGACTCACTCAGGCCGGTATTCAATGGTAAGAGCCAGGTGAGCATGTTCGAGATGACCAAGCTCGTCTCGAAGCATCTGCGGTAGATCACAAACCCGTTGATAGCCCGGCGTTCGTGCGCCGGGCTATTTGCGGACTAAAAAAGATAATTGCTGCGCTGGCGGTGATATACCGCTCTTGCGCCAGGCAGTATTTCCGTCGAAGATGGTGTCGTGAAAACCTACCGTTTTTTTCTTTTCGCGGTCGCGGCCTCTGTTTTTATCTCCGCGCAGTTCGCCAGTGCGGAGTCTGCCTGGCTCACTGATTACAAGAAAGCGCAGGAAGAAGCCAAGGCTGGTAACAAATTCCTGTTACTCGATTTTACCGGCTCAGATTGGTGCGGCTGGTGCAAAAAGTTTGACAGGGAGGTTCTTTTGCAGCCGCAGTTTAAGGACTACGCGCGGGATAATCTGGTCGTCGTAGAACTCGATTTCCCGCGTGCCAAACCGCAAACACCCGAGTTGAGAAAGCAGAACCGCGAACTTGCGCAGCAGTACGAGATTGTGGGGTTTCCCACTATTGTCGTGCTGAGCGCCGACGGACAAAAGCTTTGGCGGTATGACGGTTACTTTCCCGACGGTCCCGCCGCATTCATCGCGGAACTGCAGAAATTGCGCAAAGGTTGAATGCACGTTGATTCCTGCTGCGAATAAAATCGGCCGCGGATTTGTCGATCTGATGCCAGGGAGGCAGCTGCGTCTTGCGTAACTGAGAGCCTCTGCTAGATACGCATCCACATTCGCCAAATTCCGTCCTATGTCCGCTTACCGTCTGCTGTTCTTTTGCTTCACCACGTTAAGTGTTACGCTTAGCCTTGGGGCGGAACCCACGCCAGCAACACGCGGCGCGATACGAGAGAGTCGAGCAAAGCCGGAGGGATCGAGTATTACGTTTAACGCGGTCCATGTCGACGGACCTTACATCGCGATGACCTTTGACGATGGACCCAGCGCAACGCTTACACCGAAATTACTCGATCTGCTGGCCGCGCACCACATTAAGGCAACTTTCTTCGTGATCGGCGAAAACGTCGCGGAACATCCTGAAATCGTTGCACGGGCCGCCCGGGAAGGTCACGAGATAGGGAACCACAGTTGGTCACATCCTAATTTTGGTAAAATGTCGGATGAAAGCGTTCGGCGCCAACTCCAGCAAACTGATGACGCCATCAAAACCGCCACGGGCAAGCGCCCCACATTGCTGCGGCCTCCCTATGGATCGATCACGGCCCGCGAGAAGCGCTGGATTCACGATGAATTCGGATACGACATCATTCTTTGGGACGTCGATCCGTTGGACTGGAAACGGCCGGGACCAGCTGTGGTCCGCGCTCGCATTCTTAAGGAGACACGGCCCGGTTCAATCGTTTTATCGCACGACATTCACCCGGGAACAATAGAGGCAATGCCCTCGACCTTCGAAGAGCTTGAGGCCAAGGGATTCAAATTCGTGACAGTATCCGAATTAATTCGGATGAAGGCGCCACAATCTCCTCATCCGAGTCCGCAACCGAACGAAAACATTCCCGCGAGTGGCCTCCCTTCCTCGTCACCGACTCCCTCCCCAGTATCTTCACTAGGCGGTTAGACTGTCTTAGTCTACTTCTTCGCGGCGCCAAGGCCGCGATCTGCCATCCGCTGCTCGTTCTGACGGCGCGCAAGAACGAAGTGGTTATTTTCGCCGTAGCTCCGCCACGGGCCGGGCGGCACGTCGCGGACCTCGACAAATTGCCAATCGGTCACGTCTGTCGGAGCGAGTCCCAGGTAATCCCGCACGGCCGGTGAAACATCCAAGCCAGCACCGTGATTGAGATTCGGTTTGGGACGCTCGTTTCCAAAGACGTATTGAAAATGGTCTGTACGAAACGGGCCGCAATCCTCCCATTGCGCATAACATGTGCGATTACCCTTTCGAATGGCGATCCAGCGGTGCCAGCACACGGATTGTCCTGGCTCGGTATAGGCTTGTTTAAACCAGGGAATCACGAGCGGCGCTTCCGGCTTGAACTGACCGTGCGTCACGTCGTTATACGGGAGAGCAAAGTAAAACGGATTCTGGCGCGGAATGAAGGCGATCGGAAGATAGCTGCGCCGCGCCGACGGATCAGGATTATCAAAGCCGCCGTAGTTGTTCGTCCAATTCGCATCCCAAGAACTCCTGTAGTTTGGAACTGGGTTGTTACCTCCAGCTTGTTCTCCGACCCAAAACACCGTGGTCACGATATTGGTCTTCCACGGGTAACGTTGCACCGCAGGACGCGAACTGGTCGGAATAAAGACCTGCGGTTCTACTTTGAGTAGGGCCTGCTCCCGCAGTTTCATTGCGTACTTGGCAAAGTCGGCTGCCGTTGCATAGGGGGACGTCGATTGCTCGTCGGCTTTAGCCGCGCTTGCAATCGCCAGACTCAAACAAGCCGCAAGAAGTCTCCTCATCTCCAAACGCCGTCACCCTCTATCCGAATTCGCCCTCTTAGGCAAGGTGAATTTTCGGCGATCCCGGCCCGCAAGAGTGCGTAGCCCGAAGAAATCGGTATCAACGATGTCGGCTACAGCATTAGCCTCGGCTCAGCACGGTGTCGCGTTTGAACTGTCGATCGTCCGCCCTTGGATAGTCCAGGTTGTAATGGAGGCCGCGGCTTTCTTTGCGATACAGGGCTGAATCGACAATCAAGGCGGCTACTGCCGCCAGATTACGCAGCTCGAGCAGGTCAGCTGATACTTTGAAGTTCCAATAGAACTCGCGGATTTCGCGCTGAAGATTTCGCAGCCGCGCGCTCGCCCGCTGCAGCCGCTTATCGGTGCGCACAATCCCCACGTAATCCCACATCAAGCGCCTGATCTCATCCCAATTGTGATAGATCACAACCAGCTCATCGACGTCCTGCACATTTCCCGATTTCCATTCCGGTAACGGGATTTTTTGTTTCGGAGTCATTCGCGCCTGTGCAGCGAGGGTTGCGGCCCGATGAGCCACTACCAAACCTTCCAACAATGAGTTACTGGCGAGCCTATTTGCTCCGTGCAACCCAGTACACGCGACTTCGCCAACGGCATAAAGCCCGGGCAAACTCGTCGCGCCATTCACGTCCGTTTTGATTCCGCCGCACTGATAATGCGCAGCGGGCACAACCGGAATCGCCTGCTTCGACATGTCGATGCCGAATCGGAGACACGTCTGATAAATGTGCGGGAAACGCTCTTGAATAAATTCTGGCGATCTGTGCGTGACATCCAAAAATACGCACTTGGCACCTGACCGTTTGATCTCTGCGTCAATCGCACGTGCTACAATGTCACGAGGCGCTAGCGAACCGCGCGGGTCGTAGCGTTTCATGAAATCTTCGCCGCGGTTGTTACGCAAGATGCCCCCCTCACCGCGCACCGCTTCCGAAATGAGAAACGATTTCGCCTGTGGATGAAAAAGACAGGTGGGATGAAACTGGATGAACTCCATGTTCGCGATCTCCACGCCCGCGCGCCACGACATCGCAACACCGTCGCCAGTCGCAATGTCCGGATTTGTCGTATACAAATAAACTTTACCGCAACCGCCGGTCGCAAGCACGATTCGATGCGACCGGATCGTCTCTACCTCCCCAGTTTTTTCATCCAGAACATAGACACCGAGACAGCGATCTTCTGCAGCGAACCCAAGCTTGGCTGCCGTGATCAGATCCACGGCCATGTGATTTTCCAATAGCTGGACATGTGATTGTCGGCCCAGCTCGCGCAACAAGGTATTTTCGATCTCTTTCCCGGTAACGTCTCGTACATGGAGGACGCGGCGCTT
>DASTZJ010000301.1:0-2288 GCA_035764345.1 Candidatus Udaeobacter sp. | reverse complement strand
TGTCCACAGATTACAGAGACTGGTGCTCATTGATTTCAGGTCTCCTGCTGAATCTGTGTGAATCTGCGAAATCTGTGGATAATTTCCCCTCGTGCAAAAGATGATGAAAGCCATCGTGAAGGCCAAGGCCGAGCCGGGGTTGTGGCTCGAGGAAAGTCCCGTTCCTGGAGTCCGGGGCGACGACGTGCTCATTCGAGTGTTGAAAACGTCCATCTGCGGCACCGATGTTCACATTTACAACTGGGACGCGTGGGCGCAGAAAACGATTCCTGTGCCGATGACAATCGGCCATGAGTTTGTCGGCGTTGTCGATGATGTGGGCGATCATGTGAAGGGATTTGCAAAGGGCGATCTCGTGGTAGGCGAAGGGCACATCACTTGTGGACATTGTCGTAATTGCCTCGCGGGCCGGCGTCATCTTTGCCCCAATACGCAGGGTGTGGGCGTGAATCGCCCCGGCGCATGGGCGGAATTCGTGGCGATTCCTCAAGACAACTGCTGGCACGCAGATCCGTCGATCCCCCTAGATGTGCTTTCCTGTTTCGACCCGTTAGGCAACGCCGTGCACACCGCGCTCTCCTTCGATTTGGTTGGCGAAGATGTGCTCATCACTGGCGCAGGGCCGATCGGCTGCATGGCGATTCCGATCTGCAAACGTGCTGGTGCGCGTCACGTCGTGATTACCGATGTGAATCCGTACCGTCTCGATCTCGCCAGAAAGATGGGTGTTGATGTTGCACTGGACGTACGCACCGAAAAAGTCTCGGATGCAATGCAAAGCCTCGGCATGAAGGAAGGGTTCGATGTCGCGCTCGAAATGTCCGGTAATCCAAAAGCCCTCGCGGACATTTTGCCGAACATGTTTCACGGCGGCAAAATCGCGCTGCTCGGCATTATGCCCGGCAGCGCCGCGATTGATTGGAACCTTGTGGTCTTCAATCAGCTAACCATCAAAGGAATTTACGGCCGGGAAATGTATGAAACGTGGTACAAAATGACCGCCATGATCCAGTCTGGCCTCGACGTCTCACCTGTGATCACGCACCGCTTCCCCTACAAAAAATTCAAGGAAGCCATCGAGCTGATGAAGTCCGGCAACTCCGGCAAAATCGTGCTCAATTGGGGCGAACGCTAAAACATCAACCGCAAATCACGGGGATGTCAGCCATTTTTGCCTTTGTCATTCCGAGCGAAGCCGCCTGCCAAGCCGTAGCTTTATGCGAAGGCTGGAGGAATCTCTCGATGTTATTCCCGATACTGCTTTGCCAGTCGCGCGCTACCGCAGGGTGGCCGCTTCTTCATGGCGGCCTTCCAGCTCAAGCACCATCCGCTTGATGTGCTTGTAATCCTGATGTCGACGCAGGAACTGCAAACTTTCCTGCGAATCGCCCCATTGGAGAATCTGGATGGTTTCCTGGCGAGCGCCCCACGAATTCATCTCACGTTGATTCGGCATGTACAGATCAATCGTGTTGCGGCCAGCGAGAGCCCAGCCGTAATCCTCCACGCGATAAATTTGACTGGTCGATAACAAGCGAAAAGTCGTTCCCATCGGCCAGCGCGACCAGTCAGCAGCAGCGCTGCCGATACGCGGTTTGGAGACCACAACGGCGCGCTTCACGCTGCGGGTAGTTTTCGCCCCGCGTTTCGTGGTGCGCGCGACTGTTCGCGTTTCTTCCATCGAGAATGGTTGAAGCTGTGGCGAATACGAAGCGGTTTCGTCCACCGGCACAGCGCGGGGCGTATCCCCAACGGGAATCGCGCGTCGCGTTACTTCGGCTCGGTGGATGGGCGGGCCGGCTGCATGCAACTCTCCGCCCAGTGCATTGTGATTGCTGTATGCCCGATGGTCGGACTCGGTGTGCGTGTACGCTGTCGTGCGCACATGTTGAAAATCTGTCTTTGCCAGTGGCGGCTCATACTGCGGCAGAGCATGATGACTTGTCCCGCAGCCGCTGAGGAGAATGATTGCGATAAACGCCGCGAGGACGGCCAAGGCAAGGTTACGACGCTCAGCGTAGGTCAAGGCGAACCACCGGCAAACTTATTAACAGTTATTCACAACCCTGGCAAGACGATTTTTTTTTCACGCGTTGCAGCCAACTCGCCATATCGAGGCGCTTGATTCCTTAACCACGCCTAACCTGTTTCAGATTCGATTTTGTCTGTCCGTCTAAATCTGCGTAATCTCGGTCATCTATGGTCGCTGAATTCGAAAATCAGGTTTCTCAAACGCTCGAACAAATTAAATCGCAAGGTCTTTTCAAAACCGAGCGTGTCATCACGAG
>DASTZJ010000300.1:0-9132 GCA_035764345.1 Candidatus Udaeobacter sp. | reverse complement strand
CACGCCACCGCATTGGCCGGATTTTTTGTGCCATGGGCCGGTCACATTCTTGGTCCATTGATTGTTTGGTTGGCTAAACGAGGCGATTCGGCAGAAATCGATGCGCATGGGAAGGAGTCGCTCAATTTTCAGATATCGATGCTGATCTTTAACGTCGTCGCTGGCATCCTTTGCCTCGTGCTAATTGGTTTTGTGATCTTGGGCATCCTGCACATTTTGAATCTGGTGCTCGTGATCGTTGCTTCCATTCAGGCAAGCGAAGGGAAGTTCTATCGCTATCCTCTAGCGATTCGACTGATCAAGTAGATGACGATGGCAGCGTGATTCGTTCTTCGCGTTGCTCAGAATGACTCGGGAGTTAATGCACGTGGTTTTGTCAATCGGCGCAACGTCTTTAGATTGATTACATCTTCTCGTAAGTCTTTGCCCTTCGGGGTTTCGAGTACCTTCGGGATCTTGCGGAAGCGGCGGTCGCGCATGATGAAGCGGAAAGCGGGAAGGCCGATTTTTCCCTTGCCGATATGTTCATGTCGATCCACCCGCGAACCGCAGGCAGCTTTGGAATCGTTTAGATGAATTGCGACGAGATGATCCAGGCCAACCACGCGATCGAATTCGCGGAATGTCTTCCGAACCGAGCCCTCGCTGCTTATGTCATAGCCCGCAGCAAAAACATGCGCAGTATCGAGGCAGACACACAATCGCTCCGGTTCACGCGCCCGGCCGATAATGTATCCAAGGTGCTCGAATTTATTCCCCAGGCATGACCCCTGGCCAGCGGTCGTTTCCAGCGCGATCCGCGTTTTGATTTTGGGAAGACCAGAAAGCACGCGGTCAATCGATTCTACAATTTTTCCGAGCCCCGCTTCTTCACCCGCGCCCAGGTGTGCACCGGGATGTAACACCAAAAATGGGAGTTCCAGTTGATCGGCGCGAACTAATTCTTCCGACAGCGAGCGGATCGAATTTGCGTGAAACTGCCCGTTCGTGGCGGCGAGATTAATGAGATAATTCGCATGCGCGAAGATGGATAGTAATTCGCTGCGCTGCTGATGTTCGAGGAACATCCCAATTTCTTTGCGAGTAAGTGGGGGTGCGAACCATTGCATGTTGTTCTTTACGAAGATCTGAATCGCTGTGCAGCTGATCGAGCGCGCACGTTCAATCGCCATGTTGACGCCACCGGCAATCGACATGTGCGCGCCAAGAAGAATCGTTTTTGTCATTTCGAGCGGAACGAAGCGTAGTGGAGGAATTTCTTGCTGCCAATTTTTGCCAACTTTCCGATTTTGTATTCGAGAGGTGTCTCGACTTCGCTCAACATGACAAAACAGTCAGAACACCTTCGGATGCCAGTCCGGTTTCTTTAGACTTCCTTCGCCAACGTATTCGAAAAGTTTGTACATCGGCGTGAGCAGCACGCCAGGCCCTTTCATGTTCAGTCGCAGGCTGAAATCGAGCTTGTCATCGAGAAAATGAACGTCACCGTGGCCCAGCATGCTAAAGAGCGTACCGTCCGCGTCGAAATCGTCCGTATGAATGATTCCCTCATTGATCTTGAAGTCTGCGCTCGCTTTATGCGCAATACTGTATCCGCTGCCGGGGAGAATCCGGTTCAGAATTCCTGAGAGCGGCCCGAAAATCGGGATGGCGAAAACATCGCCGTCGGTTACTTGGACTTTCCCACGGCCCCGCATGGTGCGCGGATCGCTGCCGAGGCCGGTGAAATCGTACGTGCCATTCAACAGGCCGAGCGCTGTCTTATAGTTGTAGTACAAATCAGTCAGCAGCGGGAAATTGATCTCGCTTACCGAAATGTTTGCCCGGTAACGCGGATCATTTCGCGCCAGTGAGATGTCGGCGCTCCCACGCAACGTGCCTGAGAGAAGCGCGCCGCGAAGATCGATGATTTGCAATCGGTCGTTGGTGAAGAGTAATCGCGCGGAGATGCGATCGAAGGGCAAGGTTTTTCCAAGAAAGACGTAATCCATCCCGTTCGCGCCCTCTACCGTGATCTCCAGACGTGTGTTCTTGCCGCCGCGAAATTGATACAAACCGTTCGCCGTGACGGACGGCGATCGCCGAAATTTATATGGCACCACCGTGTTCCAAATTTTTGGATCAATCCAATAAATTACCTCGGTAGGATTGAGTGAGCTTTTGATATTGGAGACGCGTACCTCGTGTTTTTTAAAATCGTAGGTAAAGCTGCCTGTGCCAGAGCCCTCATTGCGCGTTACGCGCAAATCCTCACAAGTAAGCGCGCCGTCGGCAAAATGGATTTTAGTATCCGCGCTGTTCATCCATGTGCCGCGGAACCGACTTCGTCCCAAAATGACGGTTCCATCGCCCTTCCAGGTTCCCGGATTGTGGTCCTGGCCCCGGATCGCGAGGCGAATGGCAGGCGAGCGTTGCCATTCCCACTCCCGGAGAAATTCATTCAGTTCCCGGGGTGCAATCCCACGCACCGCTTCTGGGACTATTGTGCTTTCGATGTTTAAACGAAAATCTGCCGGCGCATCAAAAAAATCAGCCCGGAGCTGGCCGGTTTGATGTCGCAGCCGCAAGTCTCTGACCAGTGTGCGCTCGCCATCCCAGGAAAAATCACCTGTGAGATCAGAAAACGGCACCGTCTTGTAGGTAAACCGGCCAAAAGCAGCGTGTCCGATGATGTCTGGCCTGAGGCGATCTGACCCGAGATTTACGGAGCCTGAAACCTCGACTGCGGGCGGCGCTTGAAATTCGAAGCTGGCAAGCGGCTCGCCCAGTCCGAATGCGTCAAGGAACGCCTTCAAATCCAGGCTGCTGCGCACTTGGAAACTCGCACTGCTTCCTTCCACATTCCAATTCGCGCGGCCAGCAAAACTGCCCATTCCATCACTCCATTCGCAATGTGCGACATTCAGCTGTTGGTTGTTCCATTCTGCGACCGCGGAGAGGTCTCTCATTTCGTAGCCGCCCCGTTGCAGTCGATCGCCGCGGAGCGTCGCCTCGACGCGCGCCTTCTCCATCTCGGCGACGTCGCCGCTAAATTTTATCTGTAACGACGGAGGCGCGCCGGGGAACCTGAACTTTTGCAGTTCATTCACCACGCGCTGTGCAATCAACAATCGCCTTTGCCATTCTTCAGCTGAAAGCGCAGGTGATGGTTGATAGTTCTCGCGCTTGATGAGTTGTCCAGTGGCAGAAATCCGAATCCCGCAAAAGATTCCCTCCGCCTGGCTGACATAAATTTGTTCTGGCGGAAAATAAACGTGAGCGCGCAAGTTGGTGAGCACGGCTCTGTCGGCTTTTTCATCCGCCGTCTTGAATGGAAGAATGATTTGCGCATCGCGCACATCGAGCGCGTGCAGAAACGGCTCATGATGGATGAGCGCGGCGTAATTGATATCGAGCGAGACCTCGCTGATCAGGGCCAGGGTATTCTCGCGATTCTTGTAATCGAAAATCCGTACATTTTTTGCGATCAGACCACGAAACGGATCAAGCGTCAGACGTCCTATGCTGGTTTCGACTCCCCGCTTGTGCAATTCCTCCACCACGCGGTAGCGCCACTGACGGCCAAATCCTCTCTTGGCGAGATAATAGCCGCCGCCAGCAATCCCAAGAATGGCGCCAAGAATCACGAGACGCACGAAGCTCACGGTGATTCGATGCGCCCAGGTTGATTTTCGACGCGGTCGAGGAGGCCGAACCTGCGGTGGTTCGAGGACGGGCGGCATGGTGTTTGTTGAAGAGTTAAAACTTTGCAGCGTTGGAGCCGTAGACCAATGTAACGTTTTAACGGTTCAACGCTTCAACGTGATATCAATCTCCGATCTTCCAGCAATTAATGCTTCCCTGAATTTAATCAGCACGATTTTCATCTCAATGGGCTGGTACTTCATCCGGCATGGCGCGTGGCGCCGGCATATGGTGTGCATGATCACTGCCGTGGTTTCCTCGGCTTGTTTCCTGACGGGCTATATCATTTATCACGCGAACGTAGGCGAAAAATCTTCCGGATATACGGGATGGATCGCCGCCATTTACTTTCCGATCCTGGCGTCGCACGTTCTGCTTGCTTTTGTGACGCTGCCTTTGGTGATTGTGACGCTCATTCAGGTCTTTCGTCGCCGGTGGGATCGCCACAAGCGAATCGCGCGTTGGACGATCCCGATCTGGCTCTATGTCTCAGTCACAGGCGTGCTTGTGTATTTGATGCTTTACAAATGGTTTCCTCCGGGAGCTTGATGCCAAATCTTGCACTCAGCCATTAGTTGATGTTTGATCACACGGTGTTAATGCCGCGGATGCGACAAGGTTTATGGTGACGATAGCCACGTTCAATGATCCGGCCAAAGCGAGGCAGCTAAAACGGCGCTTCCACGATGCGGGGTTACGCGCCGATGTTCACAATGAGGCGCCATTGCAGCAGGTTGGCTTCATGTCGCGCCCGCAGGCGAATGCGAAAGTAATGGTGGAAGACACCGATTTCGAGAGGGCCCAAAATCTCATGGTCGAGTGGGAGGCGACTGATCCCGATATCTCCGCGGCTCTGGTCCGTTGCCCGCAGTGCAGCTCTTCGAATATCGAATATCCACAGATGACTCGAAAATTCATGACTCCTGCGCTAGTTGGCGTGCTTTGCGCGCTCAAAATTATTCCCAAGGAGTTTTACTGCCAGGATTGCCATTTTACCTGGAGCAACCAGGAAGAACCCACTATCGGACGGCTCTGGCACCGCTTCTTTCCAGGGAGCGAATCTGGGACCGAAGCCTCGTAGGCAAGCCAATTTCAGTGGCGGCGATTGATTCCTCGCACACGATTCCCCTTGTGATGGATCCTCGGTTGCACTGGTGTTTTCTGGTTCGGCGTGACTCTCGGATTTTGCTCGGCGTTTCGATCACGTTTTGCCAGCCATGAAGTGGCTCTTCGTGTTGTTGCTGGCGTTGATCATCTTCGGCGGCGCCGCCTGGTTCGGTTACAACACCTTTGTAAAGGAAGAGATCGCGGTAAAAAAAGAGCAGCGTGGAGAAGTCACACCAGCGCCTGTGCCGGACATCGGTCTTCCCGAGTTTCAGGCGGCAGCGCAATTGCGACAGGACGGGAAACTGACTGAAGCTCGCGACGCGCTCATCGCATTTATCCAAAAATATCCCACCGGAAAACATCTCGAAGAAGCGAAGGATCTACTCGGCGAAACAAACGTGGCGATTCTGCTATCGCGTTATCCCTCTCCGGAGAAGACGGAATACGTTGTGAAATCCGGAGACGTGCTGGCCAAGATCGCGCGGAAGCTGAAGACAACGCCCGAGATGATTATGCGCATGAATAATCTGAGCGGCACCATGCTGCACATTGGCGAACATCTCCTCATCTCGCATCCGGATTTCTCGATCGTCATTCAACGAAAGGCGAATCTGGTTGTGGTCTTGAATCACGGCGCGTTTTTCAAGCAATATCATGTTCGCGAAGCAAAGGTGTCGGGCAAACAGCCAGCCAAAATCTCCGCTAAGGTTGCCGAAACTATGGCTTGGAAGGACGGAAAACGCGTAGGCATTGGCAGCAAGGAGTACGCTGCCAGCACGCGGTGGATCCGGGTAGCCGGTGCAGCGGCTTATACTTTGTATTCGGTCCCGGATTCTGCTCATCCCAATCTCGACCAGCCACCGCCACCAGTGGGTCTCGGACTTGAGGCTTCCGACATCGAGGAGCTAAGCAGCCTTGTAAAGAACGGCACGCCTGTCACCATTATCGACTGAAGCGTGGAAGCGAGATGCGTTGAAGCGGCGAAACCGACGCGCGCTTACTTGACGCTGGAACGCTTCAACGCTTTAACCCTTAACGTCAATGGAACTGCAACCGCTCGATTTTGAAAAACCGATCTTTGAGCTGGAACGGCGCTTACAGGATTTAAAGAATCACTCCGACGCACATGATGTCGATCTTGATTCGGCAGTTAAAGCCGTCGAGGAAAAACTTCGTGAAACGCGACGGGAAATTTATGGCAATCTCACTGCCTGGCAGCGTGTGCAAATCGCGCGGCATACGCAGCGGCCGTTCGCCATGGACTACATCGAACGGTGCTTTACAAATTGGATTGAGCTGCATGGAGATCGCCGCTTTGCCGACGATCGAGCGATGCCTTGCGGTCTGGCCACTCTTGGCACGCAGCGCTGCGTCGTCATCACTCACCAGAAGGGTCGCAACACAAAAGAAAATGTGATGCGCAATTTCGGTTGCGCGCATCCTGAAGGCTATCGCAAAGCGCTGCGATTGATGCGACTGGCCGAAAAATTTCGTGCGCCGGTCATCTCATTGATCGATACGCCAGGCGCTTTTCCGGGGATCGGATCTGAGGAACGTCACATTTCGGAGGCAATTGCCGTAAATCTTCTCGAAATGATGAGGCTTCGCGTTCCAATCATTGCGGCGGTCATTGGCGAAGGCGGCTCAGGCGGTGCGCTGGGGATTGGCGTGGCAGACCATGTATTGATTCTGGAAAACGCTTATTATTCCGTAATCAGCCCGGAAGCGTGTTCCGCGATTTTGTGGAGAGACCGGAAACATGCCGCCGAAGCTGCCGAGGCGCTTAAATTGACCGCACAGGATTTATTGAAGCTGGAAGTGGTGGACCAAATCATCTCTGAACCGGAAGGCGGCGCGCATCGGAACTATGATTCTGTTGCTGCAGGTCTTGGCACAGCGCTGAGCCGGGCACTGCAGGAGATTTCTAAGATTCCAACCGACGAACTGTTGGAAAAACGATATCGAAAGTTTCGGCGGCTGGGTATCTTCTCCGAAGGCAAGACCGTCACCGCCTCGGCTCGCTGTTGATGTGATGTTTGGGACTTGGGGTAAATTAGCGGGGGTTGGGTGGCTTAGTGCGGTTGCTCTGATCAGTGTGGCGCCTGGCAGCGCTGCCGAGCCGGAGTTCAGTTTCGATCGCGACACGTTCGCGTTCGCAAATCAAACCGTGTTTGAATATCACGAAGGACACGCTTCTCTACGGAAACCGTCGGCGGTGAAACGGGACGCTTATAATCGTCACTGTTTCGTACTATGTCGCACAGCGATGCAATTTAAGAAGTTCGCGCGCTTCGATCCCGGCAGCGCTCGCTTAGACGATACGTCGTTGGCTGCTCGCGTTCGCGCTGTGACCCACCGAGCGGCTTGGGCAGACCCATTACCGGAAGATCAACGAATTGTTTTTCCAGGATACAAGGATCTGCGAGAAATGAGCGAGGCACGTCGCGAACTTTTACAGCGCACCATCGGCCACGGCTGGCCCAGCTACTTCCGAATCAGCAATGCGCGCATGATGTTTCAGCAGGGTGGCGGGTACCAGGAGAAGACCCATGCTCGTTTAAACGCAACTCTGGCGCGCGGGCAGATGTTTATTGGTTTCCTTACTACGTATCCCCGCCTCAGCATCAATCATTCGGTTTTAATTTATAAGCAAAAGTCTTTCTCTCCGAATCCTGGAGTTGAGCGCTATCTCGTTTACGATCCTAATCACCCAGAATCGCCGCGCGAGCTGATCTGGTCCCCGCACACTCGCAGTTTTTCGTACCAAAAAGATTGGGATTTCATTGGGGGCTTCGTTCGCGTTTACCAAGTTTACAGCAAGTGGTTGCAGTAGTTTGTCATTCCGAGCGGAGTCGAGGAATCTCTCAATGTTTGTGTCTGCGCTCTGAGCAATATCATAGATAGCAGCAAGATATCTCGACTTCGCTCGACGTGGCGAAAGCGAACCAATGCCAAATCAACCATCACCGCCTAAGCCGACTCCACCAACTCCCACGCCACCTCCTGAGCCATTGCCGCCGAATCCGCCGCCGATTCCGCCGATGGAAAGGTGATCTGACGACCGGCGCGCTCCACTCCTTCACCTGTCATATCGAGCGAAACGAAACATCTCTGATTATTGCTTTCTGTTACAGCCAAGCAAAAAGGTCCGAGATTCTTCGCCGCGCTCAGAATAACATTCTTGATGCCGCGATTTTATTTCCCCGACGTAAACAAAAATTGCAGCGCCGGTTCGACCCGCGCTGCCCACGCCGCTTCGCTGTGACCGCCGCCTTGGGCTTCCATGTACTGAAGATCCTTGTGAAGTTTCCAGCCTTTCTCGAGAAAGCGATTGAGTAATTCGCGCGCTTGTTCCCAACCGGGTTCGGCTGTGCCTGTGTCGAGCCAGATTTTCAACGGTGGCTTCTGCTCGATCGAATCGACGAGCCGATAAATTGCGAAATCGTCCCACCAGATTGACGGCGACATCACAATGAGCCGACCGAAGATTTGCGGGTATAAAACTCCAATCGCAAGCGTGGCGAGGCCGCCCAGGGATGAACCGCCTAATCCCGTGAATTCCGCACCCGGGTTGGTTCGATATTTTCGATCGATAAAAGGTTTGAGTTCGTCCATCAGAAAGTGCCCATATTTTCGGGCTAGACCTTTGCTGCGTTTCTTGCGTTTCGCCTTGGCATCGATCACTCCCCGCGTCGGAGCGTATTCGTGAACGCGTTCCTCGCCCATGTTCGCAACTGCCACGACGATGAGCGGTTCGATAAGGTTCTCTTTGATCAAGCGTTCGGCTGTCTCGTCCACCCCCCATTCCACGCCAGAAAACGAAGTTGCCGCATCGAAAACATTCTGTCCGTCGTGCAAATAGAGCACTGGATAACGCCGTCGGGAGAGACGCCGGTAGCCGCGTGGCAAATAAACCAGAACGTCGCGTCGGTTTCCGAGAATTCTCGACGGAAACGCGCGGTGCCGTTTGATGTTTCCAGTGAGCGTGTGTTTGGGCATCGAAAACGAGATGCTTCGCCGAAGATGAAATGTAGCGCAAGCGTCCCGGTCCGCCGATTTTGGACGGACTCGTCCCGCGGCGAGCTTGCGATTTGGCCGCCCCGCAACCAAGATGGACGGGCTACTTTCAATGAACGAGCGTTATGTTAGATGGTACACGCCGTGGCTCAGCCGCGAATTTGAAATGCTTGCGTTCGGAAATGGCGGCGGCCTGCCGCTAATTCTCTTCCCGACCTCATTCGGCCGCTATTACCAAAACAAGGATTTCGGCCTGGTCGGGTCCGTGAGCGGCCATGTCGATGCGGGCAGAGTGACGGTCTACTGCCCGGACGCCATCGATCT
>DASTZJ010000299.1:0-2487 GCA_035764345.1 Candidatus Udaeobacter sp. | reverse complement strand
AATACGGTGTCCAGCGGAACGTACGGCCTGCCGGATTTTACCGCTCCCAGAAATGCGATGAGCATCTCAGGCTCCCGATGCCCGAGCACCGCGATTGGAGAGCGATCATCGGCGAAGCGTTTTGCCAGGTGCGCAGCGAGGGCGTCCGAGCGCCGGCGGAGTTCGCCGTAAGTTAGCCTCTGATCTCCGCTGATGTGTGCGATCGCATTCGGAGCCGCCAGAGCCCACCGATCGATTTGTTCGATGAGATTCACTCAAAAACCCTGGTAAACAAATGGCGGAGTGGAAAAGTCGCCACGACCGTACATCGCGATTAAGCCCGCAATAACAGCGAGGTAATACAGAATCAGCAGTGCTCGCCAGAGTGCTGGATGTGCCCTGATCCAACTCACACGTTCACCTGCGCCCGGCTCTCAAGGTCACTGATGATCTTACGCGGTGTCCCCCAATTCTCGCGCTCGAACTCCGCCGGGGAAATTTTGAGACCGAATTCCTCCTCGATTCTTACCATCAACTCCACCGTTTTGATTGAGTCCAAAAGCTGGTGATCATAAAGGGGCAGGTCTAAATTTGTGCGGACCTCATCGGTTTCGGTGACCGACTCCAGGAGTTGTAACGCTTTCTCGCGAAAGAACACACTCATATCCGATGGCACGCGGTAGCGCCACGCTCCGGATTGCTTAAACAAAACATTGATAGCTGATCAGCCCCCTGGGACAAAATCGTCGCAGCGAGGCCAACAGCGATAACGCCTGAAAACAAACGTGGTATGCCGGTTCGAGCGGGGCGCATGCTGTCTGCAGATTATGCCCGCCGGCAAGGCCTCGCATGTGAGCCAAAGTATGAAGATCGTGTAGGATATCACCCTGCATGAGCCGGGGACAGAACATTCACCAAGCGCGCATCAAGGCACCGCTTCGATCAACTCCGGGGCACACGCCCGTGAAAGAAATCATCAAGGGCGCGATTGTAATAGATCCAGCCTTTCACGGTGAGGTGACTCTTGTGAAGGTAAAGAAAAGCCGGGTCTTCATCGTGCCCCTTAAATTCGACTAACGGAAAATGATAACGTTGCGCGAGTGCGCGAAGCCTCTCGTAATAGCTTTCGCGAGCCGACCGTGAGATGCCTGTCTGATCGTAGAACTGTCCATCGAACGGCATACTCAGCAGGAGCGGCCGCGCGTGAATGCTTGCCAGCGTGCGCAATAGCAATTCGAGATCTGTCCATCCCAGTCCCGCATTCATGTCAGTCCGGAACGCCAGGTCCCGGCTACCTATGGCTATTTGCTCGCCTAAGCTCGAGTGTTTCGTGTTTTTGTCCTCATCAGTGGTTTTGAGTGCGCTTTCTTTTGCAATTAGCTTTGGCCAGTCGATCTCTTCAAGATGCTGTGGCGGGGCAGGCTTGATCTTATGCAGAATGTGTGCAAGCGCCGCGAAATGATCCTGCATCTCCAGCACAGCGTTCTGCGCTTTTCCGACGGGCCAGAGCGCGCAGAAAACGACGCGATCAAGCCATCGCCCGGATGCGAGCCGCCTCACCGCGAACTCCAGCAAAGGACTTTTCTCCAAAGTACTCGGACATTGGAGCATGCGTGAAGCGATCTGCCGCTTCAGCTCGAAATCGACGGCAGTGCCAAACGCCATTTCACTTGCCGCCATTAGAGAAAAATTTCCCTCGTAGGCCTTCCGCCCGGCAGGGTGAGCCGTCAAATTGGGCGAAAGCGAGATAGCAAGCTTTTTACCGCGCAAGGCCGACCCTAGGGCGCCGACTTTTTGCAAAATGATCAACGGCGGCATGCCTCCAGCGCCGACGGGCGAAACTTGGAAACCTGTTGGGGCAGTGCGAAAAAAGACGTTTGCCCTTTCCGGCACCCGAAGGGCCGTTAGTTCTGAGCTGCCATAAAGCGGCAACACGTTCGGTGCATATGCGGCAGCACGTTGAAACGCCAGGCCCTGGTTTTTAAGCGGAAACAACTCGGGAGCGCTCGAGAGAATGGTGGTGTGTTCGCGATGAACCGCTACCATTCCTGCGGCAAACAATACGGCAGCCACCAAGCCGGAAGCGATCAGGCCTGCACACAAATGTGGCATGCCTTGCCTGGTGTGGGGACTTGCCATAATACCGCGAAGCTATTCCCGCGACCTGACGGTGCAATTGAATTTCACGTAGGATGCAGCTCCCGAGAACGGTTTGGGACACAACCACAGGCGCTAGTTACGACGGCCACAACGCCCATCCGGTTTTATTTGGATTTGCAGACTCAAGGATCGATACTCAAATTTCGTTTAATATTGGGCATTTTCGCAATCTTAACACTATGTCGTCCTCTTCACTCTGGCAGCGTTTTCAGCGGTACTTCTTGGATTACCGCGACCTTGGCTTCTCTCTCGACATCAGCCGGATGAAATTCTCGGACGATTTCTTCGAAAAAATGCAGCCGAACATCGACAAAGCGTTTGCGGCGATGCGAGCGCTGGAGGCCGGGG
>DASTZJ010000298.1:0-2642 GCA_035764345.1 Candidatus Udaeobacter sp. | reverse complement strand
CGGAGGATTAACCGGCTTGCTTGTTTTTCCAACCGGCAAGAATATCGCGCTCGCGCTCGGATGAGATACCCCATTCGTATCCATATTGTTTTTGCGGATAAACAAGATCGGGCGACACAGTTTTTTGGTACCACGCCCAGGCGTCCCTTGCCGTTTCTCTTAGTGGTCGAGTGGTGAATCCAGCAGAACGCGCCTTGGCCGGTGAGATTCGTTCGAACCCCGGGCGGTCCGGGTTCCAATACGGCATGTTATCGAACGTCTTCACGTGTTGCTCCCGCAGATAATCGCCGTTCACCCAGACCGGTTTCCCTTGCCCGCCGATGCCACTGGCGCTTTCGCTTAAGAAAGTTTTGAACACCAGTGGTTCGCTTACTGTGTTGTAAACTCCCGGGCGCGCTTGCTCGGCGCAGAAGACGATCCAGTTCGCGACGTCACGCACGTCCACGTATTGGGCAAAGGCGTCATCGCCCGTGCCAGGGGCAACGAATTCCTGGTCTTTCTTGAGATGAGAAAGCCAGTAATGGTATGAAAGACTGTCGTCGCGCGGGCCCATGATCGCGCACGGCCGGCAAATACCGACGCGGTTACCTAACAAGTCGGTGAGCGCTTTCTCCGATCTGGCTTTGTTCCCACCGTAACCGGGCCGGTCGATCCGTGTCGGCGCCGTTTCATCCTTGCCGATCTTGGAGTAATCGGCATAAGCACCAATGCTGGAAACGAAATAATAATAATCAATTCGCTTAGCGAGCAGATTGGCCATTGGGACGACGACAGCAGGATCATTGGCCCAGACGTCGATGACGACGTTCCAGCGCCGGTCGTTGGTTAGCCCGCCGAGATCGCTGTGTTCTCTGTCGCCGCGAATTTTTTCCACGCCCGGAAAAAGGTCCGCGTTACTCTTGCCGCGATTGAACAAGGTAACGGTATGGCCGCGTTCCAGCGCACGTTCAACAACCGGTGGTCCAAGAAACCCGGTCCCGCCCAGGATGAGAATTTTTTGTGTCGAGATTTTCTCGGCAACGATCCGTGGAAGATGAGTCGCCGCCAGTGTGAAAGCTCCCAGCTTGAGCAGCTCGCGCCTGGTCAACATCGACATGTTAGAAATCGCGCGAAGGCTTTCGGTTCAAAAATCTAAACAGCGCAACAGAGATGCGTGTTCGTATCGGCAGCGCAGGCTTCCGGCCTTGTCTTAGCAGCCACGAAAACTACGACGTGACCCGCCTTTGTCGGACTACTCCGAAATCCTTGACTTATTCGCTCCCGCTCATTTCGACCTCTCGGTTTGCCCATCTATGTCGCTCGACTCCCGTCGGACCCATTGAAACTCGCTCGCTACCCACGCTCACTCGCTCCTACCCTCGTCGATTCACCTTCTATGTCGCTCCTCCCAGTTGTTCCATTCACGCGCAGAGCGGCAGAGGACGCCGTGTTTCAAAAGGCGCTCGCAGGACTATGCTGAAGGTCGCGACTGGCTAGTGGCCAGTAGGCCCCTGAGGAGGAGGCTCAGGCGGCGGTGTCGGTGTTTCTTTTCTTTGTGCCATTCCAAATCCTTAAATGGACGAAGCAGCATAGTCGAGAAATAATTTCTATAAGGTGAAACGGCACCAACACGCAATCGCGGGGAATAGCGACATCATCGCCGCCAAAATTGATTAACGAATTCCCATTCGCTCACCCTTCGGGCTTCCGGCGGCGCAGCAACCGACGCACTCCCCACACGATGAAAATCAATACCGCAACCGCGATAATTGCCATCGCCAGAAGGTTGCGAATGGGATTGGTAAGAATGTAATTCGGGTGTCGCGCGTAGAAGCCATTGAAGCTTTCAAAGGCGGCTGGCAACGCTGTTAAATCTTCTCTTGCCAACTCGAGCCGGTGCTCATTGGGATGGTAATGAGATCCAAATCGGTAGGCGTGTCCTGCGGCGTTCAACTCGATGTGCCCACCCAGGACATGGGTAAGCGGACGCGTCTTCAGAAAGTCGACAACCCGCAGGGCGCTTTCACGGTACGCTGCGGCGTCTTCAATCAGCAATCGGCCCGGCATCAGAAAATCTCCCGAAAAAAGAATCCCGGTTCTGCTGTCGTAAAATGCCACATGGGTCGGGTTGTGTCCGGGCGTCGGAATTACGTCGACAGTTCGGCCGCCCAAATCCAGATGGGCAAATTCGTTGGGCCAATTGGTGAACCGGAAAAACGTTCGAACTCCCTGCAAATCTATGGGCACGATCTGGACCGATGGAAGAGATGCGAACTGCGGATCGCCTGCGCGATGATCCAGATGCCTGTGGGTATGCGCCACAAGGAGTGGAAGCTTTTTGTGGTCCTTATCCGGCAATAGTTCCAAGATCGTTTTCGCCAGGGGCATCTCTTTCGGGTCCGCGACGGCACCGGTATCGATTAGAAGAGCTTTGTCGGCGCCGATGAGAAGATAGAGAAAATTAGCTTCGAAGCTTGCGCAAGGACTCTGGCGCAGGATAAACGTCTGCGGCTCGTAAGCATGAACTTGAAGGGGCGTTTGTGGCGTTGCCTTGCAATCTGAAGCGCCTTCGTTCCAGTGCGCATCCAGCGATCCAGGCACTGGCTGGGACCAGGCCGACGTCGCGGTCAGGAGAGACATCGACACTGCTATTCCGGTCGCCG
>DASTZJ010000297.1:0-2303 GCA_035764345.1 Candidatus Udaeobacter sp. | reverse complement strand
TCATCTCGACCGAAGTGGAGAGATCTCTTGATGTTTCTGCGACAATTAGAGATTCCTCGACTCCGCTCGGAATGACAAAATGAACCTACACAGATGAAGACGTTTGCCGCCATTACTTTTGTTCTCGCAAGTTCACTATTTGCTCAATCACAGCCGTCTCAAAAACATCCATTCACCTTCGAAGACATGATGAAACTCAAACGCGTCGGCGCACCGGCACCGTCGCCGGACGGCAAATGGGTTGTGTTCGACTGCGAAGATGTCAATCTCGCGGCGAACACTAAGACTTCGCACTTATGGATCGTGCCGGCGAGCGGCGGTGAATCGCGGCGGTTGAATCCAATGCCGAATCACGAGGAGCGCCCCCGCTTTTCGCCGAACGGCAAGCGACTCATCTGGACTTCAAAAGCGACCGATCCGACGCAGATCTGGATGTGCGATTTCGACCCGACCGCAGGCGCGCTCGTAGGCAAACCGCATCAGGTGACCAGCGTTTCGACCGGCGCCGACGGCGCGATTTGGTCGCCTGATGGAAAGAACATCGTGTTCGGGTCAGCGGTGTATCCGGATTGTAATCCGCCTCCGCCTGGCTCCGGCGCGACAAGCGATGACTGTAACAAACAGCGCGATGAACAGCTGAAGAAGAGCAAAGTGAAAGCGAAAATTTTCACGCGCCTGTTCTTTCGTCATTGGAACGCATTCACCGAATTCAAGCGTAGCCATTTGTTTGTAATTCCCGCTGACGCGATTGCTGAAACTGTAGAGGCAGGCGTGCCGCCTGCACCATCTCCAGAATCGCAGCCGACACGGCTGCCACTACAGAAAAACGCGAACGCGCCGCGCGATCTCACTCCGGGCGATCATGATGTGCCGCCATTCTCGTTAGGCGGTCAGGATATGTATGCCATTTCGCCCGACGGTCAGGAGGTCGCTTACGCATGCAACCTTGACGAAGTCGAAGCGACCAGCACGAACAACGACATTTTCGTTGTGCCGATCAGCGGTCCCGCGACTGTGGGAAAGAAAATTTCCACCAGTCCCGGCGCAGACACGACACCGCTCTATTCGCCCGACGGAAAATACCTCGCCTGGCGCTCGCAAGCCCGCGCCGGTTTTGAAGCCGATAAGTGGCGGTTGCTCGTGCAAGATCGACAATCAGGGAGGACGCGCGATCTGACCGAGAAGTTCGACCGATCGGTTGGCAGTTTCGCGTGGAAACCGGATTCAATCGGGTTGCTGTTCGCAGCCGAAGATCACGGCGGTGCTCGAATTTTCGGCGTTAGTGTAGGTACGGAAGCAAGCAGGCCGGCTGGCGGTGGCGCTCCCGAACTGCATGCCGACGATCTCGTATTTCGAGGCGATGTGCTGTTTTTCACACGGATGTCGGCGCGCGCACCGAATGAGATTTGGCGAATGGATTCGACACCCGAAGATGAGCTCGCGACCTACAGCCTAGACAGCGCGTTGAAAGCGGTCACCCACATGAACGACGCGCTCTTGTTGCAGATCGACATGCAGCCATTGGAGTCGTTCACGTTCAAAGGCGCGAACAACGATGACGTGCAGGGATTTTTGATCAAGCCGCCTGGGTTCGATCCGAACAAGAAATATCCGCTAAAGTTTTTGATCCACGGCGGACCGCAAGGCGCGTGGGGAAATGAGTGGACGTATCGCTGGAACGCGGAATTGTTCGCTGCGACGGGAAATTACGTGGTGGTGATGATCAATTTCCACGGCTCGACCGGTTACGGGCAGAAGTTTACGGACTCGATCAGCGGCGATTGGGGCGGCAAACCGTATGTCGATCTGATCAAGGGGCTCGATTACGTCGAAAAAACTTACCCGTTCATCGATAAGAACCGCGAGGCCGCGCTCGGCGCGAGCTACGGCGGTTACATGGCCAACTGGTTGTTAGGCCATACGAACCGTTTCAAATGCATCGTCTCGCACGACGGCACCTTCAACGCTGAGTCGGCATATGGCACGACGGAGGAGATCTGGTTTATGAACTGGGAATTCGGCGGTCCGCCGTGGAAAAAACGTGATGTTTACCGGAAGTGGTCGCCACACCAGTACGCGGCGAACTTCAAGACACCGACCCTGGTGGTGCATGGCCAGAACGATTACCGGCTCGATGTTTCGCAAGGATTCGACCTCTTTACCACGCTGCAAGTACTGAAGGTTCCGTCAAAAATGTTGTATTTTCCAGACGAAGGCCACTGGGTGCTCAAGCCGCAGAACAGCCGGCTTTGGTACAAGACCGTGAACGATTGGGTGGATCAGTGGTGTAAATAGTCTCCTGT
>DASTZJ010000296.1:0-8432 GCA_035764345.1 Candidatus Udaeobacter sp. | reverse complement strand
TGGGATCGGTCACCAACTTTTATAATCTCCCAGGTATTGCCGAGTTAGCCGTACCGATGAAATCGCTTTCGGATGCGATTCGATTGCGCGCCCAAATCCTCCGCCACCTGGAAGAGGCAAATTCAGAATGTAATCAGACCGATCGGCAGGCGTTCCTTACTTTCGTAGTCGCGGGCGGAGGCTTCGCCGGTGTGGAAACAGTGGCGGCCTTGAACGACTTCGTACGACAAGCGCTGCCATTCTATCCTAATCTGTGTGAAGAAATGTTGCGAGTTATGCTTGTACATTCTGGTCCGGTGATCTTGCCGGAGTTGGGTCAAAGTCTAGGACGATACGCGCAGAAGGTGCTCGCGCAGCGCGGCGTCGAAATTCGATTTAACGCTCGGGTCAAGAGCATGACGAAAGGGGACGTGTCTTTAGTTGATGGTCTTTCAATTCCAACCCGCAATTTGGTGTGGACGGCCGGAGCCGTGCCTAGTCCGCTCATCTTTTCGCTTCCGTGCCCAAAAGAACAAGGCCGACTACTCGTAAACCAATTCTTGCAAGTTCCCGATTGGCCCAATGTTTGGGCAGTAGGTGACTGTGCGTTTGTTCCGGACATCAGAAATCCGGGGAAATCGCATCCACGAACCGCGCAACATGCCATACGCGAGGGAAACATTGTGGCGCAGAATATCGCGGCTGTGCTCTCGCGGCGCCCTTTGAAATCATTCTCATTCAACACTATCGGGCTGTTGGCTTCCATCGGTCGTCGGATAGGCGTGGCGCGCATTTTCGGCTTCAATTTCTCGGGGTTCTTCGCGTGGTGGATGTGGCGGACAGTTTACCTCAGCAAGTTGCCCGGTTTAGACAAAAAGGTTCGTGTGGCGTTTGACTGGACACTGGACCTTCTCTTCCCCAAGGACGTTTGCGCAGTCCATGACTTCGACCACCGCCGCGATTTCCATAGCCAGGACCACACGGGAAATACGCTTGAGAATGGTCTGGGCGCTGTGTTTAACAGCTGCCTCAGTTGTCACGATCCGGGCCGCCAATGACACGAGTGTCACAGCCCGCCGAGATCAACGGCACCCGGGGCAACGCCAGCGGGCCGGTTTAAGATTTGAGCGCTAGATCATCACCACCTCGGTCGAATTCTCCGTCGCCGCTGAATACAAAGGAGAAGCTCGTCCGATGCGTAACGCCCCTGAAGGTCACGGCATTGCGATGATCCAGGATGATACCGCCATCTTTAAACCTGACGGTGCAGACGCCGATTGCCGAATCACTCTAAAATTCGCCGGCCGCAGCCTTGTCGTCACACAGACTAGCGCGTGCAACTTCGGCAAATAAACAAACGTCGACGGTACCTACAAAAAAGTTTCGACGCGCAAACCGGTCTTCCGTTTCGCGCTGTAGTTTTCTTGCTTTACCAAAGGAATTTCACGTATTTCGATAGTCCGTAACACAAATATGAGAAAAACATTGAGAATCTGGGCGCTGTGTTTAGCCGCTGCTTCAATTGTTACGATGCGGGCCGAAAGCGACAAGAGTGTTACAGCCGCTCAGGTAAACGGCACCTGGAAAACGAAAAGCGGTGAATTCAAAATCTGGGCGCTGGGTCAACAGCGTCTTCAGATCGAATTTTCGGGCACTTACGAATACAAGACGCCGCAGGGTCCAAGCGCGAACGAGGGCGAGGGCAGCGGCATCGCGACGATTGAAGGCGATACGGCCATCTTCAAACCCGAGGACGCGGAAGAGGAATGCCGGATCACGCTAAAATTCACCGGCGACAAACTTGTGGTCACCCAAACTGGCATTTGCGGATTCGGTCACAACGTGACCGCCGCGGGCACTTACAAAAAAGTTTCCGCCAAGAAACCGAAGTTCGACGCGGACTGACGTCTGCTTGCGGTGTTTCGCTAGCTCGATGGACCACATCTCCCGATTTGTTGCCGCAGCCGTCGTCACGCTCGTTCTGGTTTCACCAGTCCTCACCCAGGCTGGTCCGCAGTCCCGTCCGCTGGATGAAGACGCTGCCCTCGCCTTACTCGAGCACACCCTTAAACATGATCACGTGTATACGCAGCGGATTTCATTGGATTGTGTCACGTAAAGAACTGAGGAAATAAACGACGCTTATTTTCAGTTTGTTCTCCGCGAAAATCACAGAGCCAAATGCGGTGGAGACCGCGATACGAGTCCAGTAGTCGATCGCTACCGGGTCTATCAGCGCTCTGGCTAGATTGAGTGGCTGGAACAGACCCAGGGCGGCTGGCGGCCGTACAATCCGGCGCAAATCAGGTAGCCTCCAATCCGTCGCCGGAACAAGTCTCGCAATCGTCCTTGTTTTGAAAAAGAATCGTTCATGCACTACGTCTTCCTTCTCGCAATTGGCATCGGAATCGTCGCTGGCTTGCGCGCCTTGCTCGCCCCCGCGATAGTCGCCTGGGCTGCGCATTTTGGCTGGTTGAATCTGCATGGTTCGCCGCTTGCGTTTGTGGGATCAACAGCGGCAGTCGCGATATTTTCCGTCTTCGCCATAGTCGAGTTGGTTGGAGACAAGCTGCCCCAGACTCCGAAACGAACTGCGCTTGCCCCCTTATTAGCGCGCATTCTCATGGGAGGCCTATGCGGCGCGAGTCTTTGCGTATCAGCAGGAAAATCATTACTAGCCGGGGCGCTCGTGAGTGGAATGGGCGGCGTGATCGGAGCGTTCGTCGGCTACGAAATCCGCAGACGTCTCGTGAACAATCTGCGCGTCAAGGATCTCTTTGTAGCCGTCTGGGAAGATTTGATGGCGATTGCTCTAGCCTGTTTCTTCGTCTCGCGCTGACTGAGACGTTATCTTCGCTGCAAGGTCAAGCCTTTAACGCGCCGCTTATTTCTGATCGTAAGATGACACGCGAAGCACGCGAATCGCGGGCTTTTCGTCGCGGCGCATGTTCCGTTTTTCAATGTCGAACTTGATGATGGATGATGTCGTGAGCGTGCCGCCTCCGTTTTCCTGAAACTCAACCTTGTAATGATTACCTTTCGATTCGAGCACCCGGTAGCGCATGAACCCGTTGGTATCAGGCACCGTACATTGTAGCCACTCGTCGTCTTGCTTTAGCCCATCCTGATTAAATTCGTTCCCGTTTTTCTTCACCGCATCCAGATTGATTTCTGTTACCACCGGACTTTCCGAATCCGAGATCCAGCAATTAATCATGCTGAAAACTTTCGGATGAATCTTGATGGCGGAAGTTTGCGCTGCCGCTGGCGTGACCGTCTTTTCGTCGCGGATCGGATGAAGCGATTGAACAATTTTTGCAACTTCGGCGACCGTAATTTCAGTCGCAGAAAATCGATGAAACCGGCCAAGGATAGGATGGTTTGGCCGCTCATGGCCTCGCCTTCATTCTCGTGGCGTTGATGGCGCTGCTGCTGAGCTATTTCGAGATCTGGCCCGAGCGCGCGCTCGGCGCAGTCTTCGGCGATCCGTCGCGATTGTACGAATACGATCCGGACAATCCTGCGTCGAGCCGGCGCCGGCGCTCACGACGACTGCGGCGTCGACCCTAACGAATAGGGGATGCTGTAGCCACCGACCTGCGGCCGGTTTAGGGAATATCGCGTCACTGCAAGACGGTCCACAGGACCGTGGCTACAGGAATACCGTTCGTTCACCCTTTCATCGCAGGGAGATGGATTATACCCTCTTGATGTTATGCCGCGTTGTCCCTGGGCTACAGCCGAACCGAACATCACTTATCACGACAAGGAATGGGGCGTGCCTGTGCACGACGACCGATTGCTCTTCGAATTCCTGATCCTTGAGGGAGCGCAGGCGGGACTGAGTTGGACCACCATTCTAAAGAAACGAGGCAACTACCTGAAGGCATTCGATGGATTCCGTCCGGAGAAAATCGCGCGTTATGGGGCGCGCGATATGAAGCGGTTGCTTGGCGACGCGGGAATCGTGCGGAACCGATTGAAAATCGCGGCCGCAATCGAAAACGCCAGGATGTTTCTCGCCGTGCGCAAGGAATTCGGCACGTTCGACGCCTACCTGTGGAGCTTCGTCGCTGGCAAGCCAATCCAGAATCGCTGGCGACGCATGGGCGACGTGCCCTCACGCACAGCCGAATCTGACGCGATGAGCCGCGATTTCCAGCGACGCGGATTCAAATTCGTTGGCTCAACCATCTGCTACGCATTGATGCAAGCGACAGGGATGGTTAACGATCACCTTGTGCCATGTCCGCGACACGCGGAACTCGGCGGTGTACGTCGCCGCAAGTGAAAACACGTCAGTAAATCCCATCTCATAAATTGAAGCAGCCTGAGGGCAGGCTGTCTCCAAGCTCGTCGTCGACGCATGTCGTCGGAGCCGGGCCGCCCTCGGCCCGCAAACAGAGCGTTTAGAGCGATTTCACGATTCGTTGTGGCCACCGGTTCGCCGCAGGACGAATTCGTCCGGTGTGCGGACCTGTCCCCGGTCAATGAATGCTTGAAATAACCGCCTCTGGATTTGGACGGCCTACAGGACCGTGTGGCTTCAGCGGCCGCAGGCTTGTTAACTCGATTCAGACGCCGTCGGGCCTGTTTTCCGGCGCCTGCGGTGCCGGTCCTGGCGGCGCAGAATGTTGATTATCGCCCGAGCCAGCTTTCGTTTGCGCCTCGGCGGCTCTCTTGGCAGCCCACCTCGCTTTCATCGCAGCCGCAAGTTGAGCGCGGCGTTCCGGTGAAAGATTCAGTTTTTTCTTCACCTTCTTACCGGCACCCGATTTCTTCGCTGCTGCCGCTTGGGCTGGAGCTTTCTTTTCGATTGCCTTGGAAGGCTTGGCAGCCGCGCGAGCTGCGCGAGCAGCCGATTTTCTCGCGGCTTTCAGCTTCTTTGCTGCTTCCGCCGCCTGCAGTTTTTGTTTTAGCTTGGCCAGTTTCTTTGGGCCTTCTTGCAGACGTTTTTCAAGTCGTTGGATCTTTTTCCTTAAATTCTTCGGCTTCATAATTCTGTGTGCTGGCTCGCGACAAAGGCGAGCTAATGATTGGATGTACAGTTAATGACAAAATCTCGTTGATGTCACGCTCTTCTTTAGCGGTTGGCCTTTGACTTCGACCCCCCGTCACCTTCGTTTCCTTCTGTGCCAGGAAATCTTCTATCTATCAACGCGCGCGAAGAGATCTGGCCGCTGAAGCAACCGTTTCGGATTTCGCGCGGCAGTCGCACTGAAGCGCGAGTTATCGTTGTGACGCTAAGCAATGGCAAACACACCGGACGCGGCGAAGGTGTCCCGCTCGCGCGTTATGATCAAAGCATCGCCTCGGCGTTGGCCCAGATCGAATCCATTAGAAGCGAAAAGAATTTGGATCGCCAGGGTCTGCAAGAACTCTTGCCAGCAGGCGCTGCGCGCAACGCGTTGGACTGCGCATTATGGGATCTCGAAGCGAAAATTTCCGGCAAACGCGTCTGGGAACTGGCAAACGTTCAAATCATTCCAGAGATGGAAACATCGTTTACGATCAGTCTGGATACTCCGGAGAAAATGTCATCGGCAGCGAAAGCGAGCGCGAACCTGCCGATCCTGAAGCTCAAACTTGGCGGCGATAAGCTTGACCTCGCAAGAGTCGAGGCCGTGCGCGAGGCCGCGTCCGCGGCGCGACTTCTCATCGACGCCAATGAATCATGGTCGCCTGAGCACTATCAGAAAATTGTCCCGACTCTTAAACAATTAGGCGTTGAGCTCATCGAGCAACCGTTCCCTGCTAGCACCCATGAAGTTCTCGAAACTCTCGGTCATCCGATTCCAGTCTGCGCCGATGAAAGTTGCCACACGACTGCCGATCTTCCGCGCGTAACGAAGCGCTATGAAGCGATCAACGTTAAGCTCGACAAAACTGGAGGGCTAACCGAGGCGTTGCGCTTGTGCGAGCGCGCACGTGAAAGCGGCTTCAACCTGCTGGTCGGTTGCATGGTTTGTACTTCGCTCGGGATCGCTCCCGCTCGCCTTTTGGCAACGAACACGGAGTGGGTGGACCTTGATGGGCCACTACTCCTCGCCCGCGATCGTGATCATCCGGTGCAATACGCAAACGGAAAAATTGGAATTCCGCCGCGCGACTTGTGGGGTTGAGATATCGATTTTATCTCGAACTCGCGAGCGCACCGATTCATCACTTCATCGATCGATCGTTACGGCGTAAGGAAACTTTTGCCTGTGTAAGGATCTCTTACTTCGGTTCCGGGCGGAAAACTCCGGACGTCGATGTAACCACTGTCTGGCGAGAACGGACTGGTAACCAGGCCTTGTTTCCCGGGCACGGGAATTCCATAAGGCAGGTCGCTCTTTGGGTTTTTCCTTGTAGCGGTTGCCTTCGCTACGCGGACGTTGTTCCGATTCGGGGGCGCAGGGACCGGAGTCGGACTTGGCGAAGTCTGACTATTCGAAGCATCTGAAGCATCGCTTGGCGGAGTCTCATTACTCTGTTTACGACTGCTCTGGCGCGGTTGCGGCGATCGCGGCTTTGGTGCAGGGCGCGAAAACGAGTTGCGTATCGATCTAAAAAAGTCCTCGAAAGGTCCCGCTTCCGCTATCTGAGTCGCACCAAACAGGGTGAAGATCGACAGACAGACGACAAATGTGCGGAGCAGCCGTTTCATAACGCTAACGGATACTGCCTGTATCTTATGAAGAATGCCAGTCTTCTGCGTCACAATTCCTCGGCACGCCGTAGTCCCGCGCCTGTGGAACGGAGACGGCTTGAACATATGATTCAATCTTTTACCTATGAGAATTTAAAAGTCAGACATAGACACCCTAAGAGACAGTCAGACATGCCCGGCCCGCTTCTCAGGATCGCGCTAGAAATGCTGCCGCGCGGCGTCCAATTCGACTTGTGCTCTAAAGGCGATCCGCAGTATAACGAGCGTCTCAATGAAAACTTCCCTGCTCAATTTCGCCGCGATCATTACATTATCCCTCGTCGGCAACGCTTTCGGTGCATCATCGTCATATCCGAAGGTCAAGCCCGATCCACAAGCGGTCGCTGTGGCTAACAAATGGCTGTCGGTGTTCGACGCTGGTAACTATGCAGAGGCTTATGCGATGTTTCCCGTGTAAGGTCGGCTGGCGATGCAGTTGAGAGACAATGGGTCGGTCATCAACGCGCAAACAGGACACCGCTAGGGCGGACGTTGTCACGTCAATTCGTTGAGGCGTACTTCGCAAGAACGCTCCCCGGCGCCCCAGATGGCTACTACGAACTCCTCATGTACAAAACTTCGTTCCAGCACAAGGCGCAGGCTACTGAAGGAGTGACTTTAACCAAAGAGTCCGGCCACTGGCAGGTTTTGGGCTATCGCGTTAAATAGGGCTGCTCACAGGATCGCGCCAGAATCGTTTTTGATTGCCGGATGACCGATAATCCGGCCTCCGCCATCGTAAAGATCATCGCGGCTTTGATCTAATCTCCGATGCGCTGCCATTCAGATTGTGGTATAATGGTCGGAAGCCATGTTTCGGCGACCCTGACTGCTTCAATGAAAAAGCTGCGTCTGTTCATTAGTCACAGCTGGAAAGACAAATTCTTGTAAACGTCCAACTCCAATCAGTTATCTCCAAACCTATGAAAACTCCTCGTTCCTCGACTCGAAATCATCTCCTATCATATGTGCGCCTCCCAGCGGCGATCCCGCTTATGGCTGCTGCGGCCGCAATGGCTTGCGTCACCCTGAATGCACCCGGTCCAGTATCGGCGCAGCTCCCAAGGCCTTCAGCAACGCCTTCACCATCGCCTTCACCAACGCCTCCACCAACGTTTCCACCGAAGTCCCTTACCCCACCCCCTTCGAAGCTGCTTTCGAATCCGGTTGGTGAACACGCTTCGCCGACATTAACGGCTTTCTCCTCAAACACGTTTACGAAGTCCGCCCGCGCAAAGATAAACGCGGCTTTGATCTGATCTCCGATGCGCTGCCGTTCGGTCGTTTTTGATTGCCGGATGGCAAATGATCCGGCCCATCCCTAACGCTAAAAGGCTTGACAATAATGGCGTGCCTTGGCCAGAATCTTCGTCCGCCCAAGCGTTAGCGCGGCGGTATGAAAATTCTCGCCAACCTGATCAAACGCAAATTGGAACGCCAAGTCGGCATATTGGGACACTGCGCTATTTACGAGTATCAACTGCAGCGCCTCTGGCCGCTAAATGAAAAAAATCGAAGGGCAAAGATTGCGGCATTTGCGAAGGAATACGGATTCCATCTGAGCGTTTACAAGCCCGGAGTGTGCGCCATCTTCGAGAAAGAGCCGGATGGCAAATGATCCGGCCATGATCATTTAGCGGAAAATGAAAACAATACTGATGTTGATCGTTGGGCTGATGCTCGCAGGCTGCGGATCAATGGAAAAGCATATTCACAATCGTGATGCGGTGGACACGATATGCGCTTGCCCTTGACGATTGAC
>DASTZJ010000295.1:0-9641 GCA_035764345.1 Candidatus Udaeobacter sp. | reverse complement strand
ATTGGTAAGGCGTTGTAAGTCGTCAAGCAGCGTGAAGGCTGGCGCGAATGAATCGCGGCTGAATCCTTCAGCGTCCAGAGTTTGGTCCAGTGTCTCGCGTGCCGCTGGGAAATTGATGGCACCTAACTGTCGCCGATTTGTTTCCATCCAATCTGGTGAAAGACAAAGCGCAGCGGGAGTGGAAAAGCCTTTGATCTTTCCGGCTGCCTGGAGCTCTCGCCAATGGGCTACAATCTTCTGCCAGTAATCGTGCAGGTCCTGCGGATTCGCCTCGCGCACAATTGCCAGCAGAGGCTCCCAACGCACCGGCATTTTATGCATGATTGCCTCAAGCGCCTGACTTGCGCGAATGTTCTTCGGTTGCAGCGAACGTGTGTTGGCCTCGAATTGAAGCGCCGGAATTGGCGAAAAGCCGATTGCAGTCAGGACTAACAAAAGCACACTTGAGAAAATCAGCATCGGCATGGGCTTTCGCACAGTCCAGCGCACATATTTTCTTACGCTCTCGAAAAGCCAGTCATGACGAATTGCCGCCTGTCGCTCGCGAACAAACAAAAACAAAATCGAACACATAAAGAGTCCAGCGACGAAAATGCCGATGGCAATCAACACGCCCAGCTGTGAGAAGGCCATGGAGCCACTTAGTACCAAGGCAAGAAAACCGACTGCTGTGGTGAGTGCGCCGAAAAAAACTGCGCGTCCAAGTTTTGCTATCGACGTCGCAATGGCTTGACGATGCGGTTCTCCATCCGATCGCGCCTGGTGATAGCGTCCGATGGTGAGAATCGCGAAGTCGACTCCAAGCCCGACCAGAATCGCGCAAAATCCGACGCTGATCATGCTGAGTCGCCCGAAAAAGAGTTGCCCGAGAGTTAGAGCAACCAGGCACGAGAGGAGAAGGCAAAGAGCCATGCCCAATAGCGGAAGCCATCGGCGAAAACCTACAAAAAAGATTGTGCCTACCAGCAAAGCAGAGCCAAGCAGCGTCGCCAGGACGTCGTAACGCATGCTCAGCGAAATTTCCGATGCAAAAGCCGAGCGCCCGGTCACGAGGACCTGCAACGGGCCGCCATTCCATCCCTTGGCAGCGACTGCACGAAACTTGTTTACTTCGCGCATTAAACGCTGGCATTCAAAGGCGCTGATGGACTGTTGATTCGTTTCCGCGAGGAAAACTCGCATCGTGCGATCTGGCGACGTGAGCGGTTGTTCCTGCTCAATGATCGTGCTTTCTGCAAAAGGCTTCAGTGCCGGCGCAATCAGACCGAGAGGATCGAACGAAAGCTCAAACTCCGGGCGCGGCGAACCTGCTTCGATCTGTTGGCGCAAGCGATGAAGACGATCGCGAATTTTCTCCGGTTGCAGGACCGACATCGTCTCATCGAAGGCCTTCGGTTCCAGATTGAGAAGTAAGGGCACCGCAATTGATTGAAGATCGCGGATTCCATCAGGCGTGGACATTGGCGAACCGGCGAGCACGCGCGTGCACCAGGATTGCTGCCGCAATCTTTCGGCAAACACTGGCGCGAACTCCTCCAGTTTATCCACGTCGTTCGGATCGCACACGAGCGCGAACGTGAGCTCCCGGGTTTGCTCAAAATCGCGATCGTAAATCTTGAGACCTTGCACCGACGAAAACTTACCGGGCAAGACGTTGAAGATTTCGGAATCAAGTTGTAACGACGTAACGAGAATTGCGACGCAAGCGACAGTCAGCACAGCTACGCCGCACCACACCAGCGCGCGTCGCTGGGTGATGGTTCGGGCGATGAAATCACTGATGCGCATGATCTGCGCTAGTGTTCTGCAACCGCGACGCCTTTACAACGACTGACACAAGTTTGCCGCTAAGATCGGCTTTTAGGCACGTGTGTTTCAGCGCTAAAGGCGCAACACTCACTAACAGCCTCGGGCAGCGCCCTAGGATTGATCGTGTCGTGAAAAATGTCCGCGCTGAAAGCGTGATTCACTTCTGGCTAGCGCGAAGGATGGCGAACCCTGCTCATACAGGTGCCGTGTTGATTTCGACGAGCGTTTTGTGTGCGATTGCGAACACGAGTTCGGCTGACTCGCGCTTTCAGCGCTTGGTTAACTGGCCAATCGAATGCCTGAAGCGATACCCCAGGCTAGGATGAGACAGCGCCTTCGGCGCTGAAACAAGTCCGACCTAATGGCACGGGTGAATTAAAACCGGAATACGAACGTCTCGTTGCCGGCCGTGTATCGCAGCGTCTTTCGGTCCGGCGTGTGAAGAAATTGATCTCGTAGCCCAAGCCAACCGCGCAATTGGGGCGGGGCTTGTCCTACAGGACCCGACCATCCCTGGCGGGCCAATCCTCCTTTAACTTCAGCGTTGGTCGCATCCTGGCGCACGGAAAGCAGCGTGATTCCCGGCCCTTTTGAGACCGTTAATTCGAAGTCACCGGCTTTGGAGAAGCGAACGAGCGCCTCGCCGATGAGCGTTGTGTTTGGCGTTCGATACATGAGCTGACCGGTTTTGCTCTGCCAATCGGACGTCGGCTCCGAAAACTGGTGGGATGAAATCGTTGCGCAGCTTGTTACGTAAAAAACGATAATCGCTAGAAAGGGCAAAAATGTTGTCGCCACGGCCCTGCATGCCGCGCCGGAGTATCGCGAAGGCGGGTTGGCCGTAATCGGACTCATAACATCGGGCCAGCCAGTTCGGCAGACGCTGACGTCTCCTGTTTCTTCGAACATCCCGGCACTCATCGTCTGATTGATGTTAGCAAATTGTCCAGATTTTGGTAGGGCAGCGCGGCGCCGGCAGCCGCAATTTGTGCTAACGTGTGCGCCGGAAGATGAAGTTGATCGATCGATTTGTTAGTCGCGAGCTGATCGTGAACGTGTTGTTCGCCATCGCCGTGCTAAGCCTTGTGCTCGTCGTGGGAAATATTTTTCGCAAGCTTCTTCCTCTGCTGGTGAATCACGACGTGCCGATGGAATACCTCATCACGTTCATCGCTTACGTGTTGCCGTTCTCACTCATCTTCACGATTCCCTGGGGATTGCTGACAGCGATCCTCCTCGTGTTCGGGCGGCTTTCCGCAGACAACGAATTGATCGCGCTGCGCGCAAACGGTGTGAGTGTTCCTCGCGTGTGCATTTCGCTTTGGGGCATCGCGCTGGCATGCACTGTGATCTGTCTCTGGCTTAACGTGCAGGTTGCGCCGGCAGCGCAGGAAAAACTACGCAGCACTATTTTCGATCTTGCTACGCGCAATCCGATGGCACTCTTCGGCAGCGATCAGGTGATCGATCAGTTTCCGGGGCGCAAGATTTATGTGGGAAAAAAAGAGGGTAACAAACTGGAGAACATCACTGTGTTCGAGTTAAACCAGAACTCGCTTCCGGTGAAGGTAACTTACGCGCGCACCGGCATGCTGGAAGCGGATTTGGCGAACAAGCAGATCCTCATGCACCTCTATCAGGCGCGCTACCAGGAGCGCGACCAACAGGACCCGTCCAACCTGCGAAAGATACGTGACGGAATCAACATGGTAGAAGGCACATTGCCCATCAGTCTTGAGGAGCTTTACGAGAAAGAGAAAAAACGGCCGAGCCGGTCTGCATTGTCGATCGAACAATTGCTGGAGCAATTGAAAAGCGAGGACAAGCGCGAGCGCAGCGCCAGCCGCACCGAAATCAACAAACGCTTTTCATTTCCGTTTGCGTGTCTCGCGTTTGCAATAATTGGGGTTCCGCTTGGCGTCACGGCGCATCGTCGCGAGACTTCAATCGGATTCGCCATGGGTCTGATCGTAGCTACCACCTATTTTCTGTTTGTTATCATTGGCGATACTTTGCGTGGAAATCCGCATGCGCATCCGGAACTGCTTGTCTGGTTTCCAAATGTTCTTTTTATCATGCTCGGTGTGCTTTTGTTCCGGCGGCTGGCACGTCAATAAGTCCCACTCAGCATAGCCGGTGTGAATATCATTGGCATGCCGCTATCAGCTATGCGATCGGCAAGCTTTCAGCGGCCGCGGCCGCGAAATCAGCTGGCTGAGTTACACGCTCGCGATTGTGCTTGTGTTGTATTTCGTTTTTGTGCGCAGCCGGATGGGCTAGCGTAAGCCGGCATTTATTCGCTAGGCTCAGGCTTCCTTAGGCTCGGGTCCCAGCGAGAGCGAAGGTGCCTCTGCTGAGCGAGCCGCTCGACGTTGGAAGACCGGCATGCGTAATGTGTTCCAAAGGTAAACGGCCACGCATGCGAGCACTACGCCCGATGCGTACGATCGGATGTGCTTGAGCAGATCAATCGCCGGCAGCGTCGCTTCGAGTTTCTTATCGATCAGCATCACTTGCACAATCATCGCTGTGCTCGCGGCCGAGATGATGAAATGAATGATGCTCAACCTGAGACTGACTCCCAAGGCGACGGCGCTAACCACGGCGCCCCACACGAGGTAGCGCTCATGCATCTGTCCCAGCAACGCAAACATCAGCAGCCACGGAGCAGCGATCGCAATCAGGACGTGAGGATCGCGATCGCGAACCTGTCGCGCGGCCCCGTACGCGCAGACCGTGAGTGCGCCGAGATAGAGCAAGCGCAGGGTCCATTGCAGCGTGAGATGAAAATTGAGAGATCCAAAATGAACCGAACAGAATGAATCCTTCAATGACCAACCCAGCTTGGAAAGAAGTGATGGAAGGTTGTAACACGAGCTGATGACAAGGTAGGGATAATGCTCGCTGCCATACAGAAAACCGACTTGCAACCACGCGAAGCTTCCACCAGCGAAGGCGCCAATCACAAATGGGGCGCATCCGGCGACGCCGCTGATCCACGCGCTTCGATGTGGCAATTTGCGTTGCAGAATGAATAACGAGCTAGAGCCGGTGACAGCAATAAATCCGATCCAGGCCGCCGGCGTGCGTAGAAGCCATGGCGACGCGATCAGTGCCGCCGTCGCAGCGAACCCTGCGAGCACACGCAGCGCGCGGCTCCATCTTTTTCGCAGCAATGGCCAAAGAACGAAAAACGGTGTCACGAATAACAGTTGCCCTTTGAACATTGCGCCTGCGGCCAGCAGACAGCCACATAAGAACCAGCGATTTTTCAGCGCTGCGAGCGCAGCGAACAGGTAAAACGGCAGGATCCATACGTCCCATTGCGGCCAGCCGTGTGCATCAAGAATCATTGACGGCTCAAGCCATGCCACGCTGGCCGCTGCCAGACCGCAAATCGAAGCACGATCTTGCAATGATAAGCTACGAAGCCACGGTGACTGCGTTGTACGTGAGCGCTGCACACACGAGCGAACCAGAAGGAAAATCGCTACTGCGGAAAGCAGCTCGCACACGAGATTGATTTTTAATAGCGGGTTGACCAATTTTGGGTGTCCGTCATCAACACCGGGGAATTGGTTGCGCACTTGTTTCGCCCAGATTGCCATGACCAAGAGTCGCAGCGGCGGATAGTCGAGGCCGTAATCCTTCTCGAATGCCCTATGCTTCACCCGCTGGTAGAGCGCGAAGTAGCCGCGCCAGAATCCTGTCCATGAATTAGCAGAAGCTTCGTCGGGCGATAACCGGCGCGCTTCTTTCAGCGCCTCACTTCCCCAGTAAAAACCGTTGACGGTGTCGTGCTGATAACGCACGTGCCTCGTTGTTTCCCCGATCCAGCGGCGCAGCTGAACCCCGCCCAGGAAGAGCGCGACGATGAGAAACACAAGCAGCGCACGCCGGACAAGTTTACTGGCGCAGATTTGGCTAAGCAGCGCGTGAATGCCCATCGGATACCCGTAATAAAGACAGCAGTTCGATTTGAACGGTTACAGTGCGTGATTCGAAATATGTTCTCTCCATTCGCGCGCGACTTTACCGATAGCCGTATGAAGTCAGTAATTCGTCCCAGAATTTGGCCCCAGCGGTAGGATTCGGCGGTTCCTTTCCCGGTATTTGCTGCGACGTAAGCTCAGTTTGCCTGAGTAATCAAGCGAACTCTGGTAATACTCACGCGGACTTTTTCACTGCTGTTTGCTGCCAGATCGACGTACGTCCATGCGCGGTTCGTTGACTCGAGTCTTTGTACGAACAGGCTATCAGAGGGCGTGATACCGAGGCTCACCTTTAGCTAATTCTTAGCGCTGTCGCCGCCTCCAACATCGATCTGGCGCCCAGAAGCGAGCTTAAGTCGCATGGTTACGGAACCATGCCATGAAACAGAGCAGTGGGTAAATGTGCTTTCGGTGATCCCGCCGCTCTTGAAAATGCTCGTCCAGGATTTGCCGGACGAAGCTAGCGTCGAAGAGGCCAGTCTCAGCGACGGCTGCAGGAGAACAGAGATCCTCGATAGTCTCTCGCATGTTTTGGTTCAGCCACACCGCGACCGGCATCATGAATCCTGTCTTGCGCCGGTGAATGATCTCATTCGGCAAGAGGCGCCGGACCGCTCGCTTCAAAACATACTTGGTCGTTAGGCCGCGCAATTTATCTGCGGGCTGAATTCGGGACGCGTATTCGACCACGTCGCGATCTAGAAAAGGCACGCGCACTTCCAGCGAATGCGCCATGCTCGCGCGGTCCAATTTCAACAGGACATTGTCCTGAAGATAGAACTTCATGCATAAGTATTGCAGCCGCTGAAAGTTTCCCTTCAACCCGCTCTGTCGAATGTGCGCCGAGATGTCTTCGAAGGCATCCTCGCGCAAGAGACGTTGCTGTAGGTCGACGGACAAAAGCTGCTTCTTTTCCGCGTTACCGTAGCAGCCCATCCAGAAGAGGAAGCGCACTTCTGGCGAGAGCCCGAGGCCCTTCACGAACTGCTGCATGAGAAACTCGACGCTAGCGTAACGATGCGAAACTGGCAGCCGTTGGATGAACGGACGGAGCCAATCACGCCAACCGATGGGCAGGAACGAAAGGTTCTCCACCACCTTATGAGCCTGGAAAGCCGGATAGCCGGCGAACAACTCATCCGCACCATCTCCCCCGAGAACAACTTTAACATGCTGTGCGGCTAATCGACTAAGCACGTAAGTCGGAATGATCGAGGCGTCCGCCAACGGCTCATGGAGTGAACGCATGATCCGCGGAAATAGCTCCGTTGCCTGGCTCAGAGTTAAGATCTCCTCGTGATGTTCAGTTTCGAAGAGTTCCGCGATGCGTCGCGCGTACGGAGACTCGTCATAACTCGGATCATCGAACCCGATCGAAAAACTGTGCAGCCGGTGGCCGGATTGTTGCGCCGCCAGCGCGGTGACAGTGCTCGAATCGACACCGCCGGAGAGAAATAAGCCGACCGGCACATCGCTGCGCAGCCGCTTCGTTACCGAGTCACGCAGGATGGCAAGCAGGTCCTCGGCCCACTCGTCGACGTTGCGGTCGCTCACCGGGTTATCTTCGAGCGGAATGTCCCAATAGCGGTTCTTGCGCAGCCCGTTCCGATCGAAGAACAGATAGCCGCCGGGTTCCAGCTTATGAACGTCTTCGAAAATCGTGTGCGGCGCCGGGATGTAGCCGTAGGTGAAGTATTTGCTGACCGAGAGCGCGTTAAGACGGCGATCGACGCGAGGATGCACGAGCAGCGCTTTGAGTTCCGAAGCAAAGATCAGTTCGCCGTCGCGGACGCAGTAGTAGAGCGGTTTGATGCCGAGGCGATCGCGCGCCAGGAACAACCGTGCCTCATCACGATCCCAAATCGCGACCGCGAACATGCCGTTGCAACGCTGCAGGGCGTCGACACCGTCGAGCACGAACTGATTCAGCAACACCTCGGTATCCGATTGGGTACGGAAAACACAACCGCGCCGTTCGAGTTCCGCGCGAAGTTCGAGGTAATTGTAAACCTCGCCGTTATAGACGATGTGATAGCGCTCGTCGTTGCTGCGCATCGGCTGTGCGCCACCCGCGAGATCGATGATGCTTAGTCGCCGATGACCGAGCGCGATCGCGGGCGCGACGTGGAACCCTTCGCCGTCCGGTCCGCGCGGCGTCAGCGGAGAGGTCATGCGCCGGATCAATTCTGCGACATCAGCGGATTGCGAGTGGAGCTGAGTGAACCCTGCAATTCCACACATGTTTAGAAAGCCGATTTCTGCTGCGTGAGCTTTAGTCTCGCGAATGTAGTGCTGCAGTGGTAACTAGCAATCGGCGGTTCGCAAGGTCATCGAATGAGCACGGATGCGTCATGGGCACGGAATTTTCTGGAGAGTTCGCGCACGGTTTGGGTCATCAGCGCGGTCATCCTCTGCTTGTTTGGCCTAACGAATTTGCCGTGGCAGCTGGACGATTACGACCAGGCGCAGCAGGCATTTACTTCGTTCGAAATGATCAAGGAAGGTCACTGGCTCTTTCAGCGGACCCCGCATGAATTGATTGCGCAAAAACCGCCGCTCGTCGGTTGGGCTTCGGCTGCGATCTTCGCGATCACGCGGTCGTGGGATATTGCGTGGCGGCTGCCTTCGTTCCTGGCGGCAGTGGTCTTGGCAACCATCTTGTTCCGCGCGGCGATTGCCGCTTACGGAGCGGCCGCAGCCTTGATCGCCTTGGGTGCTTTTGGCCTGAATCCGCTGAGTGTGCGCCTCGCCACTTTGGTGCGCACGGACATGCCGCTCGCGTTGGCGATCTTTCTGCTGGGGCTTTTAATCTGGCAAAAAATTCGCGCCCGCGAGCCGTGGCAGCCGCGCGAGCGATGGGAAATGTTCGCCCTCCTCACCGCTTCCATGTTCATCAAAGGGCCGATTGTATTCGCGTTTTTGCTTCCAGGCATCGTGCTGTTTCAATGGCTCGCCGGAAAACGGAGTGGGGCGAATGCATGGTGTGGCTCGTGGCCATGGATTGCGTCTCTCGCGTTGTTTTCGATATGGGTGATCTGCGGCATCAAGTTCGTGCCGGGCTTCTATGAGCAGGTCGTCGTGAAGGAATTTCTCGGCCGGTTCAGCCAAACTGTGCATCGCTCGCAACCGGTCCTTTATTATCTCCCTCACCTGCTGTATAAATTCGCGCCTTGGAGCGTGCTGATACTCGCACTCGGCGTGCTGTCCTTCCGCCGAACGCGCTGGGGAATTCGCAATCTATTTCGCCAGGCAACGCCCGATGTCTTCTGGCTGGTTTGCTGGAGCTTGGGCGGTTTGGTCGTGATGTCGCTGGTTCCGTCGAAACGCGTCGACCGCATTTACCCGGTTGTGCCGCCGCTTTGCTTGTTGCTCGCCGCGCAGATCGCCGGCGGCTTTCGAATAAGGCAAACTGATGAGCGCGTCCTGCAATGGAGCGCTGCTGCACTGCTCTTCTCGATCGTGTTTACCGGCGGCTATACCGCTGCGAAAGTGCTGTCCGATTATCGTGACCACGCCGATCATCTCGAGGTTTTCAGCCGCGCGGTGAATGAACAGGCTGTCGCTCATCATTGGCGTTACGAAGTGATTTCTGGCGGCGGCGGGGGCTACGAAGGGATGCTGCTCTACTTGCAGAAACCGCGTTTCCTCAAGCCGGATGAAGCGGTTCAGGCATGGAATGGCGGAGCGCTCGATGCCCTTGTCGTGCCCAAGGATAAAATCTCGGAATTGATGCGCGAACTGCAGAACGCTGTTATTGCGCCATTCCGATCAGTTGATCGAAAGACCGATCCACAAATCGGATATTTCCTAGTCACGCGACGGAGCTGATTGATACGAAAT
>DASTZJ010000294.1:0-4858 GCA_035764345.1 Candidatus Udaeobacter sp. | reverse complement strand
CGCTCAGGAAAGATCGAAGGCAATTTCAGCCTGTGCTTGGGACGCGGTTTAGGCTGCGGAGCTCTCGCAGGATTCAACACAACCCGCGCGGAACGCAGCTCGACGTCGCGCAAAAAATGAGAGAACCCGTGTCGCGCGAGTCCGAGTAAACTGTAATCAACATACAAGTAATCAATGTCTATTGATTCGATAGCGGACGGCCCTGTTGGAGAGGCGCGAAGGTTTCGTATGGTCAAATTACCGAAAGGATTGCCTTCCGCGCGAAAGTCGATCTCCAGGTTTTGTCCTGCGGCGTACTTCAGCGCAATTTGGCGGCCGATTGCCAACAGAATAGGACGATGAAAAATGATCAGGACCGCCGCGCACACAGCGAGGCTGACCAACACACGATGCCAAATCCGCCTGGGGCGTCGCACCTCTTTCTGATCGTTTTCGGCCACCAGATCGATTGTATTGCCGCTCTTTCAGAGAGCAAATATCACATTCCGCATCCGATCTCCGACTTCGCCATTGCGTGCAGAGACCTGTAGCGTGACGCTTTGCCAATTGCTCAACAATGAATCCGGACAAGCTTTTTGATTATCTCGAGGGGAGACTGCCCACGGCGGAGCGCGCAGCGTTAGAGCAGCGATTGATCTCAGACAAGCAATTGCAACGCGAGCTGGCGGTGGCGCGGCAGATTCACGCAGGAATGCGCGGCGATTCTCGCGAAGTGCTGTTGCCCTCGCAATCAGATGTAACCGAGCAAGGCCGTAAAATGGCGCTTCGCATAGGCGCAGCGTTCATCGTTCTGATGGCTGTCAACGTCGGAATCGGTCTCTGGTTAATCGCGAGACACGAGACAAAGAACCCAAATCGGTCGCTTCTTGAAACCCAAATGCGGCAGCAGATCGCGAATTCTTTGGAGCATGCGGCGGCGACGTTCACACCTGCGCCCCTGGGCGTGAGTGAAATAATGGTGCCAGCACCAAGCGGGAAATTGGACATGGTTGCGGATGAAGTGGTCACAATCGCATCGCGATTCGGCGGTTCTGCTACAAAAGGCCTTCCGGACAAGGATAGGCTCAGCGTTCTTGTCGATCTTCCATCGAATCGAGAATCGGAATTTCGCAAAGCGATTTCGTCGATGGTCGCGGGAGCGACGCTGCAGTCGGCGACCCCGGCTCCATCAACGCAAGAACCGGGATCGACGATCTCGGCTACAGGGGAGAAGAAGAGTTTTGTCGTGCAAATCGTCGAGCAATCAGCAACACCAAATTGATATCCACCGATTTTAGCTTCCGGCCAGAATGAAAGCGGCGCAGCAGCGCCGCACTCCAAGACCCAAGCGCACAATGTGCCTCCGATTCACGCCCACGTTTTGGAGTGCGGCAGTGTTCTGCCGCTTTCGCCACTGATCGCTCGAGACAATTGCCACGACAAAATCACATCATGATCGCGGTCACGTTTGCGTTGCCAGCCGAAAGCGCGGAGTTCTTGCGCCGTCTGACAGACAAGGCTCGTGCCGACCGCAACGGTGTCAGGACAATTCGAGGTAAGATCGATGATCGGACGATTGAAGTTCTTCATACCGGTGTCGGAGAGAAGCTTTGCCGGCAACGACTGGGGAGATTTCTGCAAGATCAGGAATTCGCCTGTTTGATCAGCACCGGCTTTGCAGGGGCGCTCAGCGATGATCTGCAAATCGGTGATCTCTTTCTGGCGGAGAACTTTTCGACCATTCACCTGGGTGAGACGCACTCGTCGCTTCCAGGTTTGCCGATTCGTATCGGAAATCTTTTGACAGTGCCTGCACTGATCGATTCTCCCGGGGAGCGAAACAAACTTGCACTCACGTCGGGAGCGGCGGCAGTGGATATGGAGACGGAATTCATTTCACGCTCCTGCGCCGCCCGCGGCATTCCGCTGCTTTCACTCCGAGTGATAAGCGATACACCGCGCAACCTTTTCCCGGCTCCAATGCATGTCCTTTTCGACATCGAACGACAGCAAACCCAAATGCTGAAGTTGGCGAATCATTTTCTTACTCATCCGAATCGGATCCCGCATCTGGTTCAATTCGCAAGAAGGATTGCACGCGCCCGAAAAATTCTCGCGAGCGCGCTGATCGCCGTAGCCACGGCTCTGTGAGCCGTCAACTTTTTCTCGTTTCGCTCAACTGGCCACAGGCCGGTGGCTGCAGATTCACTGTGCCGGCTCGATGTGAACGAGCACGTCGGCAATGCGGGAGTCGCTTTGCTGGATTGCCGCTTTTACCCGATGCGCAATCTCGTGACCTTCGTGCACGGAAATTTTGCCATTCACTCCAACGTGAAGATCGACATAGAAATCCAAACCCATTTTGCGAGCGCGGCATTTCTCAACGTCGATGACACCGGGGACTGTACTGGCAACTGAGCAAATGGACTTCACGATTTTCCGCGGCGCAGTGTCCATGATTTCGTAAAACGCCGGCCGCAAAAGTCTGATCCCATTCGCCGCGATGACCGCGCAGGCAAAAATGGCAGCCCAATCGTCCGCACTCTGCCAACGCTTGCCACCGATCAAGGCCACGGAAATGCCAACGAACGCAGCGGCAGACGTAAGCGCGTCGCTGCGGTGATGCCACGCGTCTGTTTGCACAGCGGTACTTTCAGCGTCTCGGCCGATCCGGTTGACGTAACGAAATAAAGTTTCTTTTATCACGATCACCACGATCAAGATCCCGAGCGTGTACGGCGCCGGCGCGTGATGCGGCAGGAAAATTTCGCGCACACTCTGAATGGCAAGACCAACTGCGGCGGCCAGGACTCCAACCGCAACAATCGCTGCCGCAATCGGCTCAGCTTTCCCGTGACCATAGGGATGAGAAGCATCAGGCGGTCGCGCCGCAACTTTCAGTCCGCTCCAGATTACAAACGAGCCGGCAATGTCGAGCCCAGACTCAATGCCATCAGCTATGAGGACGTAAGCGTGGCCGAAGAGTCCGCCGAGAATTTTTGCCACTGCGAAAATCGAATTCACGATCATGCCAAAAAGAGCGACCCGCGTAGCCGTCTGCCAGGCAGACGAAGGCATTCCACCAGGCGGCCGGCGCGTTTGCAGATTGTCTGCAGGCGCGTGAGGATGCTGGGGCGAGGACATCATGAAAACTATAAACGCAGCCGTGTACGAAACGCACGGAAATCCAGCGGACGTGTTACGCATCGAATCACGACCATGGCCAACGCCGGGCGCAGGCGAAGTTATCGTGAAAATGCGCGCAGCGCCGATCAATCCGGCCGATTTAAATCAGATCGAAGGAAAATATCCGGTGCGCGCGGAGCTGCCGGCGACGCCCGGGTTCGAAGGCGCAGGAATCGTTGTAGATGCTGGCGCGGAGGTAAAAGGCCTAACCAGTGGTGCCCTGGTGATTTTGCCGCACAACACCGGCACGTGGCGCGATGCCGTTGCAGTAAAAGCCGATGAATTAGTTGTCGTCCCTGCGGGAATCGAGCCTGTGCATGCAGCTATGTTGAAAATCAATCCGATGACGGCGTGGCGTTTGCTGCACGATTATGTCGACCTTGCACGCGGCGATTGGCTGATTCAAAACGCCGCGAATTCGGCCGCAGCACGTACGGTCATCCAAATCGCGCACGAGCTTGGTTACAAGACCGTGAATGTCGTTCGGCGCTCGGAATTGATCGATGAACTGCGGGCGGAGGGCGGCGATGTCGTCCTGGTCGATAGTGAAAATCTTCGTCACGATGTGGAAGACGCGATTGGCGGCCCGCCGATTCGTCTGGGATTGAACGCTGTCGGTGGCGAAAGCGCACTGCGTCTGGCAAATTGTCTCGCTCCGGGATCAACGCTGGTGACTTACGGAGCAATGAGTTTACAGCCGCTGAAAATCCCCAATGGCCTGCTCATTTTCAAGGACCTCCGTTTCCGTGGTATTTGGATTAACAAGTGGTACGACAATGCGACGCCGGCTCAGCGAATGGAAGCGTTTCAACATTTATTTGAAATGGCGAAACGCGGCCTGCTACAAACCAAAGTGGAGAAAGTTTATCCATTGAGCGAAGCAAAGACAGCCATTGCCCATGCAGCGCGCAGCCAGCGTAGCGGCAAAATCATTTTCGAATTTGCGGCGTAGCCACATCTATGTAGCCTCGAAAATGGTCCGTTCTCTTCCCCTTCGCGCATTTGTTCTCTTCGGGCTAGCCAGCAGTCTCGCCGTAGGTCACGTCAAATGCGCAACCGTCCCCGAACCCGGCGATTTGCGCGCTGCCGGCAAAGTGGAGTTCCCTGTAGCGTGCGTGTCTTCTGTCCAATCTGAATTCTCCCGGGGCGTAGCGCTGTTGCATTCATTTTTCTACGAAGAGGCGCGACGTGTTTTCAACTCCGTGGCCGAGCGCGACCCCAAATGCGCCATGGCTCAGTGGGGAATCGCCATGACTTGGTGGCATCCGATCTGGACACCCCCCACTCCCGATGAAATGAGGGCCGGCAAAGCGGCCATTGAAAAAGCAATGGCGATGAACGCCGGAACGGATCGAGAGCGAGGATTCATCAGGGCGCTCAATGTTTATTACAATACGCCGGACAGTTCGAGCGCAGACGCGGTTGGACAATCGTGTCACGGACCAGTCGGACCTCGCGATCGTGTGATCGCTTACGAAAAAGCGATGCACCAGCTCCGCGATAAGTATCCGGACGATTTCGAAATCCAAGCTTTCTATGCCTTCGCAGTCCTGGGTGTCGGATACGCCACGCCCAATGACACGAGCTTGTCGAAACAACTCGAGGCAGCTGCCATCCTGGAAAAGCTATGGAAACAAAACGCAAACCATCCAGGCGTCGTTCATTACCTGATCCATTGCTACGACTATCCTGC
>DASTZJ010000293.1:0-2483 GCA_035764345.1 Candidatus Udaeobacter sp. | reverse complement strand
GCCGATCTTGATGCCGGCTCCGGCAGTGGCTCTGCCACCAGCAGCGGCCCACGCTGGGTCGGCATTGACGATGAAATGGCTCTGGCTCAGGTTCGGATGGTAAAGAGCATTGTACTCGGCGCTCTGGACCATCGGTGCGGCGGCAATCGTATCCAGCGATGTCCCATTGAGCTTCACGGCGACCGCGTTGAGTGAAATATCGTATTGACTAGTTATCACCGCCTTCGGCGCATTCGCTTGTAGCCATTGTCTGAAATTGTTGCGCAACGTTGCAAGCTGAGCGCGGTACGATTTCACCGTGTTGCTATTGAAATTAATTTTCTTGTCGGGAGCTGGCGTCCTACCGGAATAAGTGCTCACCGGATCGCCCTTAAGCTGAACGATCGCACTTGTGGTATCGACGTTCTGGCCCTGGTTGAATGCGTCCGCGCTAGCGTTCGGTCGCGGCGAGCCGCCTACGCCAAATGCAATGACGCCCAAGCCGATTGATGAGAATATTAGGAATGTTGCGAGGATTTTTTTCATAGGTTTTGATAGATGAAAGGATCACGAGCTTGAGAGACGGCGTTTTGAATGTCAACATGATTTCGGTAACAATATTGTTACTCGCCCTGCGCGACTGCGTCGGCGAACGCGACGTCACTTGATTTTAAATCCAATTCCGCTTCAGCGGTCGTCCCAAAAACGCGTGCGCGGCTTTCATCGAATTCTTTTTCCCAGCGCGCGACGACCACCGTTGCCAAACAGTTGCCAATTACATTGACGCAGGTCCGGCCCATATCCATCAATTCATCGACGCCGAAAATAATCGCTACACCGATGGGTCCCAGTCCCGACGGCACAAACGAATTCAGTGCCGCCAGCAAAATGACAAGCGACGCCCGGGGCACGCCGGCCACGCCTTTGGAAGTCAGCATCAACGTCAACATCATCGTAATCTGTTGGCCTAACGACATGTGCCATCCAATCGTCGTCTCGGCCGCTTGCGCCACAAACACCGAGGCCATTGCCAGGTATAATGTCGATCCGGTGAGATTGAACGAATAGCCGGTTGGCATGACGAAGCCGACGATGTGCGGTGGCACGCCGAAACGCTCCATGGATTCCATCGCTTTTGGCAACGCTGATTCGCTGCTCGTGGTGGCGAATGCAAGCGCCGCTGGCTCGCGTACCGCTCTGACGAATTGCCGCACCGGAATCCGCGCGATCCAAATCACCAATCCGAAGATTAACAAGATGAAAATCACGAGAGCCAGATAGAGTGAGCCGATCAATTTGCCGAGGTTCACCAGCACGCTCGGCCCCTGCGTGCCAATCGTGTGCGCCATTGCTGCGCCCACCCCGATCGGCGCAAACAGCATCACGTAATTTGTAAACTTGAACATGATCTGGGCGAGGCTCTCCATCGCCCGGATGATCGGTTTCCCCTTTTCACCAACTGCTGAGACGGCAAGAGCGAAGAGCACGCTGAATGCGACGATTTGCAAAACGTCACCGCGCACCATCGCTTCGATTACGCTCGAAGGAAAGACGTGCACGATGGTTTCGATCAAAGTCTTTGGATGACTTTGCTCGATTGTCTTAATGACGTCGGTGTTGGTGGCGGCAAGAGTTACACCTATGCCGGGTTTCGTGAAATTGACTACGGCCAATCCAATGAAGAGCGCTGCAGTAGTGACGATCTCGAAATAGATGAGCGCTTTCACGCCCATCCGTCCCACTTTTCGCAATGCCCCAGCGCCGGCGATTCCGACCACGATGGTCGAGAACACCAGTGGCGCGATGATCGATTTGATCAGATTGATGAAGATGTCGCGCAAAAAATAAACCGCGTTCCCCCAATCGGGCCTGAGCCAGCCGATCACACCGCCGACAACCAACCCAATGATGATCTGCGTCGTTAAAGAGGGCCGATACCATCGCCGACGCGTGCGCCGAGAAACACTCGCGGTCATCGCCACCCTATTAGCACAACGCTCAAATCCGAGACAGGCGTTTCAGCCTTTTAGACTTTAGCAAGCGCGCAGCAAACGCTCCGAAATCAGTCTATCATTCGCTGGTCAAGGCCACCGTAAGCATCGATGCGCCGATCCCGCAAAAATGGCCAGTGCGTGCGCTGTTCGTTCACATGGCCCCATTCTATATCGGCCGTCACAATTTCTTCCCGGTCGACGGAACCTTTTGCAATGATTTCGCCGTTCGGTCCGCAAACAAAACTTTGTCCCCAAAATTCAATACCATCGTTGCCCGCAGGTGCTTCATGGCCGACGCGGTTTGGTACCGCGACATAGCAACCATTCGCGATTGCGTGACTGCGTTGGATCGTTTCCCAGGCGGCATGTTGCGCTGCGCCGAACTCCTTCTTTTCCGAAGGGTGCCAGCCGATTGCTGTCGGATAAAAAATAATCTCCGCGCCGTGCAACGCCGTCAGGCGCGCCGCTTCCGGATACCATTGGTCCCAGCAAACACAGACGCCAATTTTG
>DASTZJ010000292.1:0-2446 GCA_035764345.1 Candidatus Udaeobacter sp. | reverse complement strand
TGGCGCGAGCCGACCAGATGATTGAAAGCGTGCAGCAAGCCCTGAAAGACCAGGGCTTTTATTACGGTGAGATCACCGGTCAGACGAGTTCGGATTTAACCGCAGCCATTCGCCGTTATCAAATTCGCAGTGGACTGCGGGTGAACGGTCAGCTCAATAGTGAGACGCTTCAATCACTTGGAATTAACTCTTCTGCCTCCGCACAACCAGCGGCAAAGCCCGCATCGCCCAGCTCCGCTTTACCCAAGCCTGGCGACCAATCTCCGGGAGCGAACATGACGCCGGCGCCGGTTCAGCCTCTCCCGAATGCGCCGCAAGATCAGCAAGTATATCCCTCCAACCCCGTCGCTCCAGGTACCCCGGCGGCGGGAGTACTTGCGCGGACGCCTTTTGAAGCTGCCCCGCCAGAAGTGCAACGCAATGTAATAGTTTCTGCTCAAATCGCGCTGGCGCGACGCGGCCTTTATCAAGAGGAGGTCAATGGAATCTATGGACCGGCAATGGAGCTTTCGCTGCGGGCGTATCAAGCGCGAGCCAAACTTCCGGTAACAGGGCGGCTTGATTTGCAAACGCTCGCCGCGCTCCGGTTGTTACCGCAGCCACGCCAACCATTTTACGATCCCTCGCGCAGACGTTGGCGTCCCCCGCCCGACCCGCCGGTTCACGGTCAATGGGTTCCTGAGTGACCTCGCGCGAGCGTACGGCCCGAAGCGACGGGCGAGACGCATGCGCTATTTAGGATTGTCGAAGCGCACTGATTGTAGTTCGGCAAAAACTGTGCCCACGAAGACCTGCGCTTCAATCCGAAGTAGAAGTCGTTCGGCATCATCCGATACCCAGATCGTGGCGCGACGAAATTTCCGGTGCGGTTCTAGTTCGCGGTGCTTGCCAATCCGCTTAAGCTGCAAATCGAGTCTAATTGCGCTGTAACTCCCAGCGTGCACCGAAATTTTTTCCCGGCCAATTTCTGTGACAGTAGCAAGGTACGCATTGGTCGCGGGATAAGCTACGACACGGTAAACGCTGCGCTCTTTAAGCGGCTGACTGCGCAAATAAAGCATGGCCGAGAAAAGATCGAAGAGGTCGGGGAAATTAAACTGGCGAGTCTTTGTTTCCGCTGCGCCCTTACCCTCTGTTCTCGCGCGAGTTACTCCGTTATTTGTGAAAGTGAGATGTGTGACAATTTTCTTTGATCGATAACTCTCGGTTTGCTGGGTTTCGATCGGCCGCAATGTCTCGGCACTGGCGACTGCATGATAGTTCACGTCCAGCTTCCACAACGCTCGAACAAGCCCAATAGTTCGGCCTGTTCCATCGAGTTGAAACTTGTCTTCAGATGGCTTTGTAAAGTAGACATCTCCAGTAGCTGCCGTAAGACCAGACCAGCCGAAGCGATAGGCCGCCCGCAAGGGGCGCAGCTCCGGAAAATTTCCGGCCGGCTCCTTGCTGAGCGTCGCCTCCCAATTCTCCGCGAGCGAACTTGAGCAGAACGTAAGAAACGCAAAGATCGCCTGCAGGATCCGAAGCCGGATTAAAATCGATATTTTCTCAGGCCGCAGCCGCCCACCAATCATTCCCCTTTCATGTGGGTCGCTGCTTTTCATTCGTACGAAAAAAAATACACGCGAGTTTAGCTCGCGTGTATTTTCGAATTGTCGAATTTAAATGTTAAGGCTTCGCAGCTCTTGCCGGAGTGGCGGATGGATTTGCTTTCGCAGTTGAGCTCGCAGCGCGTCCTGGCTTGTTGAGCACGGCGATGATGTCGTTGGTAAAATCAATGTTGTCGTGTGAGTACAGCAGGAACGGGACGCCGTTAATGCTCATACCCGATTTGTCGAACACAAGATCCAGATTGCCGGCTTTGACCTTCTCCATCACGACATCGGTGATTTCCTTTACGATTCCTTCTCGCACGCGCATCAACTGTTCCTGCAATTGTCGTTCGCGAGTTTGACGGAAATCGCTGATCTCGCGCTCCATGTTTTTGATGTTGGCGATCTTGTCATCCCGTTCCTTTGCCGTTTGGGTCTTCTTGTCCGCGCTCAGGGCCGGCGACTCCAGCTGCTTGTTCAGATTATTGATTTCGTCCAGGGACTTTTTGTAAGCCTCCGCTCGGTCATCGTACTCTTTCTTGGCGGCGTTTTTGGCATCGTTGATTTTTACTTCAGCTTCCTTGGTCTTGTTGTATTCCTTAAACGCGCGCTGCATATCAACCGTTCCGATTTTCATTGTGCCTTGTGCAAGAGCCGCAATCGGAAAGGCTAGCGTCAATGCGAGGATTGTAGACAGAGACTTTTTCATAAAATGGAGGATACAGTGCTCGGAATCGCGTTAGACTGCAACCACATATATTCGTTCAAAATTGATAACCCACGTTGAAGTTGAAACGACCGCCACCGTGATATCCATCGCGCTGTAGCGGATATCCATAATCGAGGCGTAACGG
>DASTZJ010000291.1:0-2715 GCA_035764345.1 Candidatus Udaeobacter sp. | reverse complement strand
CTTTGATTTTGCAATTCGCTTTCGAATGGTGAATAGCTGGCAGAGCTGACTGTTCAATCGCGGGACTGGATATTGTCGACGCGTGGACACAGAGACCATGGCTGATCGGAAGAACAAACTTGGCCTATCGGTCGCGATCGGTGCGGGCGTCGGAGCAGCACTGGGTGTCGCATTGCATCACCTGCCCTTGTGGCTGAGCCTCGGTTGCGTCGGTGGCATTGTGACCGGAATTATTTTGACGCGAATGACGCGATCCTGATTCTCTCACGGTATTTTGGTAGTTTGAATGTGTTGTTCGTGTGCATGTTGCGCCTTGCATTCCATAAATGATGCCTGGAACCAAGGCGAGTGATGCGCGATTCCAATGACAAGCTTACGACACGTTTACGAAATCCGACCGCGCAAGGATTGCCGCAGAAATGTCCCCAAATGAGCCCTTCTTCGAGCTTTATCGGCGGAAAGCCCTTGCAGCCGCGCGGCGAAGCTTGGCGATTGTCTGAGCGCTCGTTGGTTGATGAAAGTTCACCATGGCTTGGCAACATACCACGGCGGCGCCGCTGACATGAATAAAAGGTGCGCCATGTGGTTGCCAACCTTCCTTTAGCGCGGCATTCACTTTTTCGGCGAGCGAACCGAGGTCTTGGCTTTCAATAATTTTGTACTCTTCGACCGTGTCCATCTGCCTATCATCGGAAAGCGCGCTGCCGTGGTCGAGGAGGATTTACTGTCTGTGCGAGAGCCCGTCCGCGCAAAGACCGGTGCGGCTTTGCCCTAATCAGCGATGCGTTACCGTTCGGCCTGCTGTGGTATCTCGATGCTGCGGCGGCTGTCGCTTATGCGAAGTTCAATTCGCGTTTGCATCAGGCAATCATCCGCGTGTTCGGCGAGATCGAGACTCACGAGTCAGCGGGCGATTTCATAGAGTGGTAAATGCGCAGGAAGGACCAAAAAAGTCATTTACTGCGACGCCGAAGCGCATCTTTAAATTTCTCGGCCGCTTGATTAATAGTTTCTCGCATTTTTTTCAATTCATCAGCCTCGATGTTTGTGGTCAATCCACATTTCGGACATGCGACTTCCGGATTCTTCTCGAGATCGGAAACTTTAATCTGCGTCGCGTTGCCGCAAGCTTGGCATTTGATTGGGAACTCAGCGTCGCCAAAGAGATTCGATTCCATTTTCGCAAAACATTCAACGCTTGGTAAAGCGCACCGGATCGGCATTCGTCAAAGGAATTGGCAGATAGCTAGGAGCGCCCGCCTTCGCTTTCCCAGTCGCGCAACGCTTCGGCGTCGGACTTCTCGTCCGTAGGTTGAAAGAAAGGTCGCTCCCCTAAATCAAACCCGGGCTGGGTTGGTTGGGTTGATCGGACCCGCAGTTTTTGCACTGTCGGATCACTCTGGATCGAGTCGGTGCGTCCAGCGGCGTGTATCAACGGCGAATGCGACATATGCTACTATCGCACGTTTTCCTGAATTCCCCGTACAAAATCGCGACCTCCATTTAAGCGCAGCCATTCCGTTGATCAACGGATGCTGCGGCCAACGTGCTCGACGATTTCCACGTAGGATTTGGCCGCGGGCTGGACTCTCACGCACATCCAGCTTGACGTCCATGCGAACGTTCCAGACGACTATATTGCTTGCCGCCGGGGATAGCGACGTGTTATCCACGATCCGTGAACAGAAACATCTTCTACATCATCGGAGTCATCGTCGTTATCATCATCGTCCTCAAAGTGCTCCACGTGTTTTAGCTCAAGGCTAGATATACTTCACGGCGCGTAAACCGCGGTGCGCGACCGGTGCTGTTCACAACTTTGTGTGTTTGTAGATATTTCACTTTCCTCTGTCTGGATCGCTACTAGATCTTCCACGCTACGGAGGCGATTTGCGAGAGTCCCAACGTCCTCGTCTGCAAGCTGGTTGAGGGCAAGATTACGTAGGTGCATCGCCGTCTGTGGGCAGCATTGGTCAAGCTCGGCTCGCGATTCCGGGAGGAACAACTCGCCAAAATATGGGACGAGCACACTGCCAGTGGGGCCCACCAGTCGAGACGAGAACGTTTTCCAATTTGGGTAACGTCTGAGGTCATGAAGGAGGCCAAGACTCTCTCTGTCGCGGAAGCGGAGAGCATTTTCTCGCCGTGGCTAGCGCTGGTTGGGAGCGCGTGAGCTCGTGCGGCCCAGATGGAGGCTGAATGGTGTAGAATATCTCATCACGTGCACCGTATCGAATTCCTCCAGATAGTCCGCGACGCAGAAATCGCCTATGCGATCTCTCCAGTTGTACGCAGACACCGTCTCACCGAGGAAGAGACCGAAAAATTCTTGCTCGAACTGCGTATTCCTCGCGCGGCAAACGTCGCCCGAATCACGCATCGTTTGGTCGTTAACTGCTCACAGAAGGCGAGCTCCGAACTCGCGGCCCAGAGCTGATCGGGAGAATCGCGCCTTTGGGCAACGCATCCCTGTGAACCCGGTTTGTTCGCTGAATTCCATATACGAAATCGCGGACTGTTTTGAACTTCATCGCATGACAAAAATAGACTAAACTTTAGACTCATACTGGGCTCCCGTTTTGGACAACGCAAGGACCGAAAAAATGCGAGCGAACGCGGAATCGTTTAAGAGCTGGTTGCTTGCCGATCGGGGGCAACTCGAGATGCCGGGACTTTATCAGAAGAAACGCCGCGCATCCGAAGAACAGTCCTGGT
>DASTZJ010000290.1:0-2186 GCA_035764345.1 Candidatus Udaeobacter sp. | reverse complement strand
CGGCCGTTGAGACAATGCTTTTGAGATCAGTTCGCCGACGGCATCTTCTGTCTGAACATTCACAGCACTTTTCTCTGGCAGGTCCGCGACCTTGAGCGACACAGTCGGCATAAGACCGATGCTCTCGATCAGAGCCACTCTAGCGTCACTCTCCGCACCGAGGCTGACCTGAAGGTCAAAATTAGATTGCGCACTCTGTTGTTGCGCTTGAAGCAGTTCAGGTTTCGTGGCAAGTCCCGTGTCGAACCGCGCCTGCGCCGCTTGCTCCACGGTTTTCGCTGCGTCCAGCGCGCTCTGAGTTACCATCACTTTTTGCCGCGCGGTGCCCAGTTGATAAAATCGGTCCGTCACATCAAAAACGATTTTTTGGTGCGTTCCATTGAAGCCGACATTCGCCATCATCAATTTCTCCCGGGCTACTTCCCTAGTCGCTTTTCGTTCACCAAAGTCGAGTAGCAGCCATTTCGCTGTCAACTCGCCGCGCGCCAGCAGCGATTGGGTGATTAACGTACCGCCGCCGACGATCTCCACGTTGGGGAGGTTGCCGTTCGTGGGCGGCCTTTGCGTCGTCCGCAACGTCGGAAACGGAATAAAGGCGCGGTCGTATCCTCCGACAGCAGCGGCCACAATGTACGGGTAGTAAGCGCTCTCAGTCAGACCAACGGCAGCCGCTGCCATCCGGGCGCGTTGCCAGGCAACACGTGTTTCCGGATTACTGCGCTGCGCGATATCAATTAGTTCCGCGAGATTATAGGTCTTTCGCGGATCGATTGCCGGATAATAACGGCGTTCAGCTTCAGTCGGTGCATAGTGCCGAAGTTCTCCTTCATACCTTGGAAGCGTTGGCGGTGCCCACGGCCGCACCGGCGCCGGAGGCGCGTCATCACGGGCAACTGCGATCCCGATGATCACGAAGAATTGTGTCGTCCCGATCAAAAAGATCTTTACGAGAACGCCCGGACCTCCGCAGGATCGTTTCATAACGTTCATTATGGCTGATCACGAAGTGAACTGTCGAGCGCGGACAGCCATTGTTCGTCTTATTTTTCATCTCTTCCTCAAGCTTTTGAGCGCCGAAATGTCAGACAATTTTGACGCGAAAATGTCGAGGTCTGATGACGGTGACTAATACCTGAACCACTGGCGCTGGCGCTTTGCCAGTGGCCAGATCAGCGCGTGGTGCGTGCGGCGCTCTTTTCAAGCGCGCCAGAGATTGATCAGAAGAATGATGAGAAGCGTCGTCAATGCTAGCCAGGGCATCATGAGAACTTCAATCCTCACATTGCGAACGGCCGGGATGTCGTTGTCTACATTCGGATCGCCGTCAAAGAAACGATGCCGATTGCGAAAGATGTACGTGCCGCCAATCAGATTGATGATTAGGAAGAACGTTGCGGCCGTTCGCAGAGCCGGAAGAACTGCGGGATTGATTAGTGCCAACGTGATTTCGTTAAAGGTCGAGTTCATGGTCGTACGTTTACGCAGCGATCTGTTTCGTTCTTCGTTTTGATCCGCCCTGTTTCGTTAGTGTGAGGAGAATTCAAGCGACCAATTGGCACTCCGATTAGGAGCGGCGGTTAGCTTCGACCCATTTGAGCGGTAGAGTGCCCAACCGAGCACGTAGTCCGCGACTCTAGTTTCCTGAAGGAGCGTGAAATGCGCTTGGTCGGGAAATTCTTTGTAATCCGTTTCGGCTTTCGATTCTCGATAGAGTTCGAAGTTCGCTTTGACGAGTGAACGGGGCACGACGCGATCCCGGTCGCCCGCAACCAGGAGCAACGGCGCGCGCGTGTCGTTCCGAAAGTTGACGGTGGTTGCGCTGTGCGGACTGAAATTTGCGAATGCTGTTTGCAACAGAATCCGATTCGGAGCCGGCACGATGTAACGTTTGAAGGCTTCGAGCGATTCGGTTTCCGTCAGCGAGTTCGCCAACGCGCGATGAAATTGTTCCGCTGTCAGTGAAGCGGTTTTGGTTCTAAAGGAATTATCCAGAACTGAGAACGCCAGTTTCAATACCGACAACGGCAGACGAGCAATTCCTTTTACGGGCGCACTGGCGATCGCCACACCGGCTGCGCCCCAGCCGCGGTCGAGAAGAATCTGTGTCACCAAACCGCCGAAGCCATATCCGATGATGATCGGCGGACTTTCGAGCTCGCGAATGATTTGCTCGTAATGATGGACAA
>DASTZJ010000289.1:0-6051 GCA_035764345.1 Candidatus Udaeobacter sp. | reverse complement strand
ATATCATTGGCTGGTTGCGCTCACTGTCGGAGCCGCGCTTGTCGGAGTCGTGCTGTGGGGAACGCTGAGTGGCGCCATGCTTCCCTTCTTGCTGCGCCGCTGCGGACTCGATCCAGCGGCATCATCAGCGCCATTCGTCGCGACATTGGTCGATGTGACAGGATTGGTAATTTATTTCAACGTCGCGCTATTCATCCTTCGCGGCACGCTGTTATAAGAAGATCAGCCTTTTGGGGCCGATCGGTCTGTCTCAATCTTTGTGATTTTTAAGCCATAGAAGCAGCCACGACCGCGGAACATGCGAGACGTAGTAGCACCTCCAGTCAAACAACCACCTTCTCGCCCGCGGTCTGGTTGGCTCGGACCGGCGGCTGAGCACCGATTCAAGTTTTTTCATGCGGTGGAGCGCCGTTTGAGCGAGCAAACGGAGAATTAGCGCCTCTTTCGATTTCGGTGGAAACCGCTTGGCGGAAAGATAGCTGATGATTGCGCCTTCCCGCTGAATTCGAATCGCACGACGCAGCCTTTGGTGGATTCGACGAAGTCTTCGACGCAACTCACGTCGATGGATCCGAGCCTCAACTCGGAGGTTGCTGTGTCCTGCGCCAACCGAAAGGAGAGTGATCACTTTGCTTAATCTGGTTGCGTATCAGTCGTTGATACTATATACCCCCATACCCTATTTTGAATCAACCTCTTTAAAACCGATAAAAGTTTTCACATGAAAGAGAAACACACTCGTCCCGGATTGGAAAAGCGAGCCCTCGTCGTGCGCTTGCGAAAGATCAAGGGCCAGATTGAGGCGCTCGAAAAAATGGTGGAGGGGGACACCGATTGTTCGGATGTCCTCATGCAAGTCGTGTCAGCGCGACAGGCATTGAAATCGTTCAGTGAAGAACTGATCGAGTCGCACATGCATGAGTGCATTGAAAACGCTGCGACTCAATCGGAAGGACGTCGCCATCTACGCTCTCTGTTGGCAGTGCTGAAACGATACGCAGCGGTGTGATCGAGCATGCACGCCGTAGTAAAAGAGCCTAACGGCGACCGCACCGCGGAGTTGGTCCACGACTCTGCAACAAAGGATGTTGCAGAAATCCTTCGACGTCTCAAGACATCGCCGAATGGCTTAAGTGACGAAGAAGCGGCCGAGCGATTGGAGGTCTTCGGGCCAAATGAAGTTGCCTACGAAAAGAAGGAAGGCTGGCTGCATCGGCTTTATGTGTCGGCACGCAATCCCCTGGTGATCCTGCTGACGGTGTTGGCGATTTTGTCGTACAGCACAGGAGATTTCGCCGCCGGCACCATCATGATGCTGATGGTGGCCCTCGGCATGTCGCTGCGTTTTATCCAGGAAACGCGTGCCGACAACGCCGCAGCCAAATTGAAGGCGATGATTACTGTCACCGCCACAGTTGTGCGCGATGGACAAACGAAGGAAATCCCGCTCCGAGACCTGGTGCCTGGCGACATCGTGAAATTGTCCGCTGGCGACATGATTCCGGGCGATGTACGACTCATTTCTGCAAAAGATCTCTTCGTCATTCAGGCCACGTTGACCGGCGAATCATTGCCGGTCGAAAAAACTGATGTGCCGGATTCGCGTAAAGATGTTTCTTCGATAGAGCGCACGAATCTCTGTTTTCTCGGCACGAGCGTCGAGAGCGGTTCGGCGACGGCGGTCATCGTTGCGACCGGCACCCACACTTACTTCGGAAAAGTCGCGCGCAGCATTGCCGGACGGCAAATCGAAACCGCCTTCGACAAAGGGGTCAAGAAATTCACGTGGCTGATGCTTCGCTTTATGCTCGTGATGGTGCCGCTGGTTTTTTTCATCAACGGCTTGAGCAAGCACGATTGGAAAGAAGCATTCTTCTTTGCGCTTGCGGTGGCGGTGGGTCTTACGCCGGAAATGCTGCCGATGATCGTGTCCGTTTGCCTATCCAAAGGCGCGATGGCCATGTCGCGCAAGAAGGTCATCGTCAAGCGTCTCAATTCTATTCAGAACTTCGGCGCGATGGACGTACTCTGCACGGATAAGACCGGCACGCTCACGATTGATCGCGTCATTCTCGAAATGTATGTCGACGTTTTCAAAAACGAAAACGAAGAAGTCCTCCGCGACGCCTATCTTATAAGCCATTTTCAAACCGGGCTCAAAAACGTGCTCGACCGCGCGGTGCTGAAACATGCGGAATTGCACGGCGAGCTAGGCATCCAAAAATATGTGAAGCTGGACGAAATCCCATTCGACTTCTCGCGACGCATGATGTCGGTCGCAGTCGAAGGACCGAATGGCGAGCGGCAACTGCTGACCAAAGGTGCGCCTGAGGCGGTCTTTAGCAAATGCACGCACTTCGAGAGCGAGGGCGAGATTTTCGAGATGGAGCCCATTCTCGTGGGCGACCTTTTAGAGCAGGTTAACAGTTTGAACGAAGACGGCCTTCGCGTGCTGGCAGTGGCCACGAAAAAGTTGGATAAGCGGCCTTCCTACTCCAAAGCCGACGAATGTGATTTGGTTTTGACTGGCTACATCGCGTTTCTCGATCCACCAAAGGAAACTGCGGTCCAAGCGATCGCCGCGTTGCGACAGCATGGCGTAACTGTGAAAGTGCTGACTGGCGACAACGACCTGGTGACGCGGAAAGTCTGCACCGAGGTCGGAATCAACGCACAAAAGATTTTGCTCGGCAGACACGTGGAGTCGATGACGGATGCGCAGCTGGCCGACGGTGTAGAAACAACGGACGTGTTCGCGCGTCTCTCGCCGTCGCATAAAGAGCGCGTCGTGAAAGCGCTGCAAAACAGACGCCACGTAGTCGGTTTCATGGGTGACGGCATTAACGACGCGCCAGCGTTGCGAGCCGCGGACGTGGGCATTTCCGTCGATAACGCCGTCGATATCGCGAAGGAATCCGCGGACATAATTCTATTGGAGAAAAGCCTGATGATCCTGGAAGAAGGCGCGCTAGAAGGCCGCAAGGTTTTTGTGAACATCTTGAAATACATTCGTATGGGCGCGAGCTCGAATTTCGGAAACATGTTCAGCGTCGTTGGCGCGAGCGCGTGGCTGCCTTTCCTACCGATGGCGCCCATCCAGGTGCTCACGAACAATCTGCTCTACGACTTTTCCCAAGTGCCCATTCCTACGGATAACGTCGGCCCGCAACAAACGGCCATGCCGCGGCCGTGGAACATGGGAGAAATTGCAAAGTTCATCGTATTCATCGGCCCGATCAGTTCGATTTTCGATTACACCACTTACGCGATGATGTGGTTCATCTTCAAATGCGGCCAGCTTAATCTCGCCCCGCCGGCAGAGTTGGCAGCCCGTTTCGCGAATGTTACGGCGCCAGACGCTACCTATGCTGCCGCATTATTTCACACAGGCTGGTTTGTTGAATCGCTCATGACGCAAACACTCATCGTCCACGTTATTCGCACGAACCTGATTCCGTTCATTCAATCGCGCGCGAGCTGGCAGCTCACAACGACGACAATCATCATCATGGCCTTCGCTGCTTATCTGCCATTTTCGCCGCTGGCCGCGTTTTTGGGATTTGTCCCGCTAACACCGTTTTTCTGGCTCCTTCTGCTACTCACGCTGGTGTGCTACGTGGCTTTGACACAAGTAGTGAAGGTATGGCTGCTGAAAAAATCCTGGATTTAAATGAAACGTGCTGCTCACGTCAGCCTGACGATCGTATTTGTAGCAGCTACGTCACCTTTCGCACACGCCACGACTAAAGGCCTTAGCCAAATCGTGACCCCGGATTTGCAAGGGCCGGGCGATCTTTCTTTAAGTCTCCAAATTCAGGATAAGCGCATCGCAAATCCTTACGAGTTGCAGGCCGAGATGGGCTAACGAACTGGGCCGAGTTCGCCGTCTTTCGCGGGTTTCAACCGGACGAATGGATTTTTGGAACCGAGCTCGGAATCCTGAGAAAGGAACCGTATTTATTGTCCGTCGGATTTGTGAATTGGTCGCCACATCTTGATGTCGATCCTCAACCGTTCATCGAGGCCGGCTATTGGACCGAACATCACAAAGTGTTCGTCGGCGCGATTCACGCCGGTCAAAAGAACGAAGCGATTCTCGGTTACGCCTACGATTTCAATCAAACCTGGCGCGTGCAGGTTGATTTTCAGAGCGGCTCGGAAAATTCATCGACCATTGGCTTCACGTGCAACATCACCCGCGATTTCCAGATGAATCCTGCGCTCTACGTTAACAACGGGCCTGGGCACGACCTGTTCGGCTACGTTGTTTTCACCTACACGTTTCATCTTTGGAATAAACAGAAGGCCGAAGAGAAAAGCGGGAAGTAGATAACAACTGCTCCTGCTCACCATGTGGTGGAGGAGAACAATGCCAAAACAGCGCGCAATCTAGTCGCATGACTTTCGCACAACCTCTCTGGTTTTGGGCTTTCGGTCTCTTGCCATTCTCATTGGCCCTCTTTTGTCGCAACGAGCGGGTGCGGCAAAAACTCATCGAAAAGTTTGTGGCTCCGCGTTTAGCGAAATCGCTCGCCGGAACAGTCAGCATTTTCAAACGGCGGTTGCGCTTCGCTCTGACGCTGTTTGGACTGGCTTCTATTATTGTGAGTCTGGCGCAGCCGCGTTGGGGGTTCACTTTAGAAAAAAGGCCGACGAGAGCCGCGGACGTGTTCATTGCCATCGATGTTTCGCGCAGCATGCTGGCCGATGATGTCCCGCCCAGCCGTTTAGAGCGGGCGAAGCTAGCCGCGCAGGATCTCGTGAATCAATTGGATGGCCATCGCGTGGGATTGATCGCTTACGCTGGGACCGCATTCCTGCAGGCGCCGCTCACGCTCGATCATGGCGCCGTGATCGATTGCATCCGCGAGTTGGACACCAACATCATCCCACGTGGAGGCACTAACATTGCCGAAGCGATCCGATACACTGAGCGGCCATTTGGCCAAGGCGAGAAAGAGAACCGCGCGCTCATTCTCTTTACGGATGGCGAGGAGCTTGAAGGCGACACTCTCCGAGCAGCGCGCGACCAAAGTAGCAAGCTGCGCATTTTTACGGTGGGCGTCGGAACGAAGGAAGGCTCGCTCATCCCGATTCGGGATGCGGACGGAAACACAACGTTCGTCAAAGACACCGACGGTCGCATCGTGAAGTCACGACTCGACGAAGCACGGTTGCGCCAGATCGCCGAGGTGACCGGCGGATTTTATCTTCACCTCGAAAGAGGAGTGGCCGACATGGATGAATTGGTCCGTCGTGGAATCACGCAGCTAAAGCAAAAGGAAGGCAGCAAGAGCATTTGGCGGGAGCCGATCGAGCGTTACCAGTGGCCGCTCGCAGTCGGAATCGCAGTAATCGCCGCGACCATGTTCATCAACGAGCGCCGGCGCAAGCGGGAAGGCGGCAGAGTTTCCAATCAGAAATCGGTAGCGTTCGCTCAAGTGAAGTGAATTGGAATAACGACAAAGGTAAGATGAGCCATCACTAACGAGCTGTGAAAACGTCGACGATGGTGCGGATTTGCAGAATAACGAGCGTTGTTCTGCTCGCCCTCCTCGCTTTGATGCCCTTGATTTTTCGGCGACACATTATCTTTGCCACATTGGCCACGACGGTGGTCACGCTCGTTCTGATCCTTATCGCCTTTCAGACCCAGCGGCTGCGGATGCTTGCGCGCACAATCGTAAAGCTCGACGAGTTGCTCTCATTACTTCAAGATACCAAGCGCGAACTCTCGCCGACTGAGTCCAAGCGGCTTGAGCAAGAACTCGCAGAAATCCGAGCGCGGTTCTTGCGAGACAGCTCATTGAAACGCTCGAGACACTGACGAGAATCGCTATAGCAAAAAGAAAGCGGCGGCTGTTGCGCAAGAACGGATGAAGGCATCTTGGCGTCGTTGGGCAGACTAGCGGCGATCGCTGCAGCGAAAGTCATTCCTAGGGTAACGAGCAAAAGTGCAATAGAGCCCATGACCGCCAAGAGGGCCGCCAGGTTTGTAGCTCGATGTTGCGCCGACGCCGAGAGCAAGACTCCATAAAAACTAAAGGCAAA
>DASTZJ010000288.1:0-3993 GCA_035764345.1 Candidatus Udaeobacter sp. | reverse complement strand
ACACTGTTCACTGCGTTCGCCTTCGTCTACCTGCTGCGGACAACCCGATCAAAGGCACTGGAACGCCATGATGCCTGAGCAGAGAGGGTTTAACCACACACTTCAGCCGACGGCTTCACTGCGGTATGGTATTCGATGGCTATCCTGGCTAGTGTGCTCGGACGAGCTGCGACTCGCACCAGTGACCGGTTGGAGTTGGGGCTGTGGTTAGGCGGTTCTACTGGGAAAATTTAGCGACGAGCTGGAGAAAGAAACCAATAGTAATCAGCGCGATTCCAAGGCGACCGCACCAACGCACGAACCACGAATGCCAGATAGGTCGCCCTGAAACCCTGATGAGATGCGCCAAAAATCTAATAAACAGCATCACGGCACCGATGAACGACAAAATCAACCCACAAATATTTAGTGTTCTTGGTGTCAATATGCACATTGGAACAACGTCTAACCATAATTCGGGCCGAAAATCCCGCCTTTAATTACGGGTTTTTCCGGCCTAAGCGATCAGTTTCTATCTTCTTCTGTTTCTTCCGTCTCTTCGATGCGTCTCTTGCCAGTCATATATTTAACGTCCCGACGCCTTTTGTCTTTCGGATCATAATGCACGAAATCAGGCCTTGGACCGTCTTCATCGAATTCTGCTTCTTCCAATGCTGCCTCGTCTTCCTGCGTGCCCCGATTCGCTTCAAGTCGCGCACCCCGTTCATCTAATTCCGCGCCCCATGTTTTGCATTCTGCGACTGGGATGTACACAAGCGGCCGCTCTTTTAATTTTTTCTCTTTACCAAAAATCGTTTTCGTTTTGCCAATGATGTGAAAACAGAACGCGGTTAGACCACCCGCCTTCATTCGTTTGTAGACAGCAGCGCGACTAACTTTCGCGTACACGGCAGCCCCTCCGGGCGACACACACGGTCCGATATATTCGCAAAGTGCGTCGAACCACCTGCGCATCGCTGCGTGATTTCCTTCTGCACGGAAAATTCGAGTGCCATCGTCCGCGACGCCTATTAGCCGCGCGAACGCCTCCGGAATTGCGACGAATTTGAACTCAGTTGCCATTTCGACAAAACATTGCGCCGTTTTAGCTCGGTCAAAAAGTTCGTGGGGTTCAAGCGATGCAGCCAGGCCGCGTCCGCGATCACCGCTTAGGCTACCAGCACGCTCGGTGGACCCACACTATCGCGGCGGCTCAATTCCTCCATCACGTCCTCGGCAATAACTTCCAGCAGGCGCTTTTCGCGTTCGCTTAGACGCCGCGGCTTGACATCGAGAATACACAGCGAACCGATTGGCAAGTTATTGCTGCGAAGCGGCGCGCCCGCGTAAAAGCGCAGGCCGCGCTCTTTCAAAAGCGGATTGTTGGCGAAGCGACGGTCGCGAGCCAGGTCTTCGACCACGAGTAATTCGTCGTTCCCGATCACATGGCCGCAGACCGAAAGTTCGCGCGACGTCTGCTGGGCTTCGGCGATTTCCTCCGGTAGCCCGACTTGCGATTTAAACCACTGATGATCGCGATCGACGAACGTAATAAGCGCAATAGGCACCTCAAAAATGCGTGCCAGTTTTTTCGTAATGCGGTCGAAAACCTCTTCACGCGTGCCATCCGGCAGATGCAAACGAGCCAGTTCTTGGAGGCGGTTTTCCTCGTTGTCCGGGATCGGGCCGGGGATCATCTCATCGGCAATCGAAACGGAAAACTTCGCCAGCTGCACGGCTGCTTCGGCGAGGGACACAACCACTTCGTCCGCACCGGAAGAACGAAGCCGTTCTCCCGCGCCCGCCATGTTTTCGGTCGCGCCCCAGATTCCGACGACGATCTTCACGCGTGGCAGTTGAGCGCGAAGCTTGGCGCTAAGGTAGCGTGCATGAATCAGGGTGGAGGGTGCGACAACCGAGACGCAAATCGCTTCCGGATCCGTCTTCGCCGCCATCTCCACGAGTTCGCCACTGCTGAGCACCGCCGAGGTGTTCTCAGCATCGAAATCTTGTTGTCGAAGCAGCTGCACAAGCATCGCTCCCGCGAGTTCGTCGCGGTGCGCGCGAGCCGGCACGCACAGGACGCGGCAGGTGGGAGGGGAAAGAGGAAAGGGAGTGTGTTCGGCAACAGCTTTGTCCGCGGCCAACTGCGACTTTGACGGCGGGGCCGAACCGAGATCTTCGATTAGATCCTGGATGTGATGGTGAATCGCGGAACGTTGTTCGGCGTCCAGCTCGTCGCGTTGCGCGTCCATTTCTGCGAGCGTGATCGTCGGGATCAAAACAGAATCGTAAAGAGAAGTAAGTGAATTTGCTTTCACATATGCTTCCGCTAGGTCGTGCGCTTCATCCAAGCCGAACGCGAGCAGCCGGTGATAACATTCCTCATGCGGAGCGAGGGCTTGTTCTTCACTGAGAAGCACGCTCAAGAACTGCAGTTTCGGCACGTGCCGGCCCATCACGGCGAGGCACACAGTCAGCGGAATCGCCAGAACAAGACCGATTGGCCCCCAAAGCCAAGTCCAAAAAACCGCCGCGATGATCAGCGCAATGGATGAGACACCGGTGCTGGACCCGTAGAGCCAGGGCTCGAGCGCATTTGCATTGATTATTTCAAGCACAATGAAAAGGCCGAGCGTCAAGACCGGACTGAGCCAGCCTGTCGAGACTGCGAACGAAAGAAGCATGGGAACCGCGGCCGCGATCCACACTCCCACGTAAGGAACAAATCGCAGGAGCGCGGCGAACGCGCCCCAGAGCGCAGCGTTCGGCACGCCAATGAAGTAGAGTCCGATTGCAACACAGAAGCCAAAACTCACGTTCACCAGAAGCTGCATGGTCAGGTAACGTGCGACGCGGCTGCCGGCGTCGTCGAGGGCTCGGGTGGTCGCGCTGATCCGGCCTTGCCCGACTAAGCGGATCATCCGACCGCGCAGGTCCTCGCGCTTCAAGAGCATGAAGATGACGAGCAATGAAACGAGGGCGGCGGTCCCGAGCGGTCCGAGCAACCCGGTCGCGGCGTTTTGCAGGATTAGCGGAAGACGGTTTTGCGATTCGACGATCCGAACCGGCATCGGCTGTTGACCCGCAGGCAGGTTGCGAGAACGCGCCGCCGTGGTGGCTTTTGTTTCCGGGGTCGAACCGGCCGCATTCGCCGGCGGCTCCAACGAATCCGGCGATTGCTTCTGCAACTCCGAAACGCTGTGCGAGAGGCGACCAAGCGCTCCACCCGTGGGCAGTCGGATGGCGTGCAATTTGTTGTCGATGTTCGTCTGGTAATCGGGAAGCTTGGCCGCCAGGTCGATCAGTTGACGCGTTAACAGCCAGCCGGCTCCGCCAACGACGCTGAAGAGCATCGCCACGACAATCAGAACAGCCGCGATCCGTCCAATCCAGCGTTCAATTCGGCCAACCAGCGGTGCGAGCAGAAAAGTCAGCATCGCGGCGAGCGCGAGCGGAATAAGCAATTGGCGTCCGACGTAAAGAATCGTGACGACGAACGCCGTCAGCAAAATCATCCAGATCCCTACGAGCGCCGCGGTAGAGGCATTCTTTGCTCGCATGGCACCTTATCCGTCGTCCACAGTGCGGCTTCTAGCAAATGCGCGGCACACCGCCCGCGCACCACAGTTCAGTTCTTCGAGGCCAGAAAAGTGTCTTCGGATCTCGTAGCGATCCAGAAAATAAACTCGTAGAGAGCACCAGTTACACGCACAGCGGTTTACATGCCGCGCAGAAACCGCCGTTGGATGTGTCCAACACGTCACAGCTACGCGATCTGGCACAGAGCGCAGCTCGTATCTTTGGGGGGACAACAACAAGCCTGACGTGCAACTGAACCAGCAGTTTGTGATTAGCCAGGAGCAACTGGAACAGATTCGGGCGCTGCGCGAGGACTCGTATAAGAAGCCTATTGGTGAAGGGGAAAAACAATGAGTTGGGAAAATGTCACAATGGCATTTCAAAACGCCGCTACTACCGGAGAGGGTTCCTCGAGCAGTCGTGGCAAACAAA
>DASTZJ010000287.1:0-2293 GCA_035764345.1 Candidatus Udaeobacter sp. | reverse complement strand
TGGCGAAGCCTCACGCCATGTCGCTCCCTGCGGTCTCGAAACACTTGCGCGTGTTGGAGAAGGCCGGGCTGCTTCGTCGCCGGCGCTATGGACGCGTTCACGAAATGCAGTTGGAGGCCAAGCCTCTGAAACAGGCTGCTCAATGGGTAGAGGAATATCGCAGATTTTGGGAAGGATCGCTCGATCGCTTGGCTGATTTTTTGGAGAAAACCAGAGATCAAAAAACAAAACAGGAGAAAAAAATACAATGACAACAAAAGCACCTATTCAAGTCCGCGTAACGCGCCGCTTCGATGCCACGCCGGATCGGGTATTCGATGCCTGGCTGAATCCCGAGTTGATCGGCGCCTGGATGTTTGGTCCGGCCGTTCGGGAAGAAGAAGTTATGCGCATTACAAACGATCCGCGTGTTGGTGGGTCGTTTTCCTTCGTCGTCCGGCGTCAAGGTGAGGAGATCAATCATGTCGGTGAGTATCTCGAAATTCAACGTCCATGGCGGCTGGTCTTCACCTGGGGAATTGACGAGGCTGGGGGGAGCCGGGTCGTTATTGACATCATCGCGCAGGACGCTGGTTGCGAGCTCATGTTAACGCATGAATTGCCTCCCGACTGGTCCGATTACGCCGACCGAACCAAAGCGGCCTGGAGCAAGATGCTCGAAGTGCTATCCAACCAATTGGAAAGAGATAAATAGTAAATCGGGAAAGGAAAAACGGTAAGCGCAGCGAAATGCCATGTGTCCCGCGTGCATCGCCAACATTACCCTCATGACCGTCGGCGCGACGTCCGGTGGAGGAGCGGCCGCGTTCGTGTTTAGCAAGTTTTACAAGAGCAGCAAACAAATAAAGACGGAGGATCCTCAAAATGAAAACCAAAGAAGTCGAAAAGAAAAAGCACCAGGTGAATCACCCCAGAATCGTGTCGCCGAAGGAGTGGGAAGCTGCCCGCCAGCAACTGCTGGTGAAGGAGAAGAAGTTGACCCACGCCCGTGACGCGCTGGCCGCCGAGCGTCGGCGAATGCCATGGGTGGCCGTGGAGAAGGAATACAAGTTCGAGGGGCCCAAAGGTAAGGCGAGTCTGCTCGAGCTGTTTGACGGCCGTCGTCAGTTGATCGTGTACCGCGCCTTCTTCGAGCCCGGCGTGAAAGGCTGGCCCGAGCATGCCTGCGTCGGCTGCTCCATGGTGGCCGACCAGGTCGCTCACCCCGCTCATCTGAACGCCCGCGATACTACACTCGCGTTCGCCTCTCGCGCGCCGCAGACGGATATCGAGTGCCTAAAGGCACGAATGGGCTGGCAGTTCATTCCTTGGTACACTATCACGGACGGCTTCGACAAGGACTTCGGCGTGGACGAGTGGCACGGCACGAACGCGTTCATCCGCGACGGCGACCGCGTATTCCGCACCTACTTCATCGATAGTCGCGGCGATGAGCAGATGGGGAACACCTGGAACTACCTCGACATCACTGCGCTCGGGCGGCAAGAGCAGTGGGAGGACTCGCCCGAGGGCTATCCTCAGACCCCGCCGTACGAGTGGTGGATCTGGCACGACGAACCAAACCCGGAATCCGATCGACCGGGCTTAGTGCAACTCCGCGCCTTCCAAGCCTCTTTGAAGGGCGGCGACGCCACGTGATCGCTCGCGTCGCAAGCGTGCCGGTGGAGGAGATGCATCATCGGTTCGGCACTCAAAGAGTTTGCCGAGAGCGACAGCCCAGCCGACGCTAAACAACACAATTCCTTATCGATAAACGAGAACCTATGGCTGAAGCGGAAAAGCTCTCACTGGAAATCAAACGTTTCATTAAAGCGCCGCGAGATCGGGTTTATGCCGCCTGGACCGATCCCGCACAACTAAAGAAGTGGTTCGGTCCCGAAAATGTTAAGACTCGTAATCTGATCGCCGACGTGCGGGTTGGGGGCCAGTTCCGTTGGGACCTCACGGACCCAGAAGGTAAAGAGATGACCATATCTAGCAAATACCGCGAACTACGGCCCGGCAGGAAGATCGTGTTCACTTGGCAGTTAGAAGAGGATGAAGATTGGAAAAACCACAGCAGTATCGTCACGGTGGAATTCTTCGATCGCGAAGGTGGTACGGAGCTCCGCCTGACTCACGAAAGACTTCCAAACGAAGCGTCACGAGACGATCACACACAAGGCTGGAACAGTGTGCTCGATAAACTGCAGAAATTTATCAGCAGTAACCGTCGACAAAAAAATCAGGAGGAAAAATGAGTACTGAGGAGATCGCAAAAAAAGTAGTAGAGCTAACACAAAAACAGGCGTGG
>DASTZJ010000286.1:0-9752 GCA_035764345.1 Candidatus Udaeobacter sp. | reverse complement strand
CTTCGCCAGGCAGCGGTATTGGAGTAGCCCAGTTAGGTGATAGCCGGACAAAGCGCGGGCCGGTGAGGTCGAGCGCGAAAACCGTGTCACCATCCGTGCTGTTCAAATGTAAGTCGAAAAACGCCAGTCGCAGCGGCCCATCAAACAGAAAATGCTGATTCTTGTCCCGATTATCGTGAAGCAATCCGAAGACGCCGTAAAATCCGGGTAACTTCCCGAATTCCGTTTCCACTCCGGTTTTCAGATCGCGGAGCAGGTACTGCTTCCCATGCCCCGGCCCATCGATCTGATCATTTTCGTCGTTGGGATCTTCGCGCAAGATCAGTTCGACAGAATTATCAGGCGATTTGTAAGTGGGTGTTGGCGTTGCGGTGGGGGATACAGATTCCTCAGGTGAAGCTGATGGTTTGGGACGATTCCTCAGGCTCGACGTTTGTGAAATACGGCGAGCTTTTCGCAGCGACATACCAATCCGGCGCCGCGCCCAATTTTTTCAACGCTTTGCCGAGTGTATCAACGCTCCAAAATTCGCGAGCGTTATTGGATTTTTCGCGTGTGAAGACAATCATACTGCCATCAGGCGCAAAAATTGGAGCGGAATCTTGTCCGGAGTTATCATTCGTTAATTGCCGCAGCAGTTTTCCGTCCTCGCGAAACAGATAGAGATGCGAGTGGCTCGTTCCCTCCGCTTGCTAGTAGCGCATCGCAATTACGATCTCAGCATCCGCCCATGCTTGCGTAGTTAGAATCGCAAGCGCGTTTATGACTATGAACACTCCTAAGACCGGGCGCATCGTCACGAATTTTCAAGGATTATACGCGATCGGTTTTCAATCCCTTTTCGCGCTCAAACCGTTCAATTGCGAGTTCTATCAATTTGTCGATTAACTCGCTGTAAGAGATGCCGATCGCTTCCCAGAGCTTAGGATACATGCTTATTCTGGTGAAACCCGGAATTGTGTTGATCTCGTTGACGATGATTTCTTCGTCGTTTGTCAAGAAGAAATCGACTCGTGCCATTCCCTCGCAGCAAAGCACAGAAAACGTTTTGATTGCCAATTGGCGGATGCGCTCCGAAGTCGCCGGCGGCAGCTTTGCCGGTATTTCCAACGCAGCGCCATTCTCGTCGAGGTATTTCGCTTCGTAAGAGTAAAACTCGTGGCGAGGCAAAATCTCGCCTGCGACTGATGCGATGGGATTTTCGCTGCCGACAACGGAACATTCTATCTCGCGTCCCCTGATGCACTCTTCGATCAAGATCTTGTTGTCATAATTGAACGCATCGCGTACCGCGCGCCCAAATTCTTCGCGCCCTTTGACTTTATGGATACCTACCGACGAGCCGAGGTTTGCAGGCTTAATGAAAAGCGGAAGGCCAAGCTGATCCCGCGCGTCATCAAAACTGATTTCCTTCGACGAATATCTGTTCACCACAAGAAATCGCGCAATGGCAACGCCGGCATCCCTCAGGAGCCGTTTCATCACGTCCTTGTCCATGCCAATCGCAGAGCCAAGCACACCGGCACCGACGAACGCGATATTAGCGAGCTTCAATAGTCCCTGGACAGTGCCATCTTCACCGAATGGACCGTGAAGAACAGGAAAGATCACATCCAATGAGCCAGGCCTTTGTGCGCCGGAAAGCGCGACCAGTTGCTCATTTTGTTTTCCGGGGACCAGCGCGAGATTCTCGCCCGTTTGCGGCAGTGCGGGCAATCCGGATTCAGTTCCCGGAAGCAGGAATCGAGATTTCTCATTGAGATGCCATCGCCCTTTTTTATCGATACCGATCAAGACGACTTCGTATTTATTCGTGTCGATGGCGTCGAAGATGTTCTTTGCGGATTGCAGGGAGACTTCATGCTCTGCGGAACGACCGCCAAATAATATTCCCACACGAATTTTCTTGGCCATCCGGCTTTTTCTATTTTTGGAGAGTTGTCGGCTCGCGGAGCGGGAGTCGGATTGTGCTCGGGTGCTCGGTGTCATGATACACCTGCACGTGGCAGGTGCGCGCGTCTTTAGCCGTCTCCTCCGCGACGACTCCGCCCGAACAGTAATTCTTCTCCAGGTGGATGGAGTTAGGCGACGAAATGACCAGCCGCAGCCGACTGCCTTTCATCAAACTGCGTGCGACGAACAACCCAGGATTGAAATCGCAGCGCACGATCTCGCCCGGTTTCACCAGCTTCTCTTCACGCAATGATTCACGGTAACGCAAACGGCGAATATCGCTCCAAAGCGCGATGCTCGTGCCATCGGGCTGGATTTCGTACAAGTGGGCAGACAGATCGACATCAGGCGTATCGATTGATAACCATAACGTTACGGCTGGGCAGCCGATAAGCGGCGTTTCCTTAGGCAGCGGCTCCGTGTGGTACACCAAACCATCCTTGCCGATGCTCAACGCATACGTTTGATCGATGCCCGCCGTTTTTTCTTTCGGATCGATTCCATCAACCGTTTCGCCGCGCGTAGTATCCAATGGATCGTAGATAAATGTATCAGAATCTTCAACGGGTTGATTTTCAGTTAGCGAGCCAGAACGAAAAACGCCATTCGCGTCGTCCTTTTTGGAATCGAGATGAAAAATTTTCGGATTCGCGACGAGCGTATCGAAGTTGTCGGTGTATTTCCATTCACCGTTGGCGCCGCTGTTCCCCGCAGTGAGCAAGTAATAAGCGATCTGATTCTCGAGAAATTCCGGTCTTGGTCCGTTTTTCATTGTCCAGTCGTACCATTGTCGATGCAGGTTATTAAGATCGATAACGGCCACCGGTCCGAACTTTACGCCGGCGACTTCATCTGTAGGCATACGCGTGCCCGCGTGGTCCCATGGGCCGATGACCAGAAAATGTTTTGCGCGCGCTTCAGGAGTGGCATTTGCCAGATGATCCCGGTAATAGGCAAGCGCGCCAAGCTCATCTCCATCGTATTGTCCGGTGATTGTTAAAATTGGCAGCGTAATTTTTCGGAACTGCTCCCGCGTCGGTACCATCGCGTCATAATACGCGTCCATTATTGGATGTTTGAGGACGCGTTGAAAATTGACCGAGGGATTTCCGACAAACGAATCGAGCGATTTAAACGCGATGTGCTTCTTGTAAGCATCAAGGAATTTTGTGCGCCAGAATTTTTGATCACCAAAAAGATTGTCTTGCGCAGCGCGCCCGCTGGTGAGCGTGAACCATTGCATGTCGTAGGTTAAGCCGACGTTCTGAGTCGAAGGATAATCGAGGCCGGGATGCGCAGCTGCTGCGGGAACAATCGTTGCCAAGTGTGGGGGGAATTCTTTCGCAGTTGCCCATTGATCGAATCCCGCGTACGAACCGCCCCACATCGCAACCTTGCCGTCGCAGTACGGTTGTTTTGCGAACCACTCGACCAAGTCGTGCCCGTCCCGTGGATCATTTACAAACGGCTCGAATTCACCACTGGAATTTCCGCGACCGCGAACATCGACGAGCGCAAATGCATAGCCATGCGATGCGAAGTAAGCTCCGCGCGTGTGGTAACTGTCAGAGATGTAGGGCGTCAGTGTGAAGATTAGTGGTGTCTTCGCTGACGATCCATCCGGAGTTTTCGGCAAATACAATGTCGCGTTCAATTCTACCCTGTCAGGCATGGGAATCTTTACGCCCCAGCGGAGATCGTAATCCGCCGGCGGTTGCGATGGCGAGGGTGTCGGACTTGGACTTTGCGCGGCAACCTTTGCAGCAAAGGGCACGTACAGAGTTGTAGCCAAGATCGACGTCCACGAAATAATCCTGGCTAGCGAAGAATTTCGGAGTTTCACAATGTCGGATTCAAGCGAGGAGACGCAGGAAGGCAAGAACGTTGATTACGGATCACTTCTGGTCTCGCTGGCTATCGTGCGAAGCGCTAGCAAGGACTCGGTTCGTTTGCAGGAAGCCGAGTTTGCGAGACGATAGGCCATGGCTCGCCGGCTTTCTAAGAACACGCAACCTCAAAAAGAGAAGACTCGAGAGAAGGCCACGAGTTGCATGCCGACGTCAAAGTCGGACATGCAAAGGAATATTGAGACAATTTCTTTGTCCCGAGGCGAGTTCTTCTGTGCCGGCATCGTCTTTTTCGTGGCGCTCCTTCTTTATTCTTGGACGCTCGCTCCGACCGTTACATTGACAGACAGCGGAGAGCTAATTGTAGTCGCTCGCGGCCTTGGGATCGCACATCCGCCCGGCGTCCCGTTGTGGGTCATTCTCGCCCATCTCGCATCGCTTGTGCCTTTTGGAAACATTGCGGTGCGGATTAACTTTTCGTCCGGGCTTTTTGCGGCCCTCGCTTGCGCGATGCTCACGGTTACGGTGGCAGAACTAACGATTACCGCGTCATATCTCGCCACGCCGAAGCGACGAAAGAGAGTCGCGCAGCAGAGTAAAACTGCTGAAGAATCGGGGCTTGCGCGTCTGTTGTTGGCTGCGCCCGCGCTGGGCGCGGGTTTGCTCATGGCGTTCTCCCGCACGCTTTGGTCGTATGCGACGATTACCGAGGTCTATGCTCTGAATACGCTGCTAATCCTCGTTATCTTCTTTCTAATGCTTCGATGGCGGCGATGGATCGTCGCAGACAGGATGCATATCGGCACGGCGATCAATGCCGGCGAAGTCACTTCGCGGATTACAAGCTACGATGCGTACCTTTATGCGGCTGCGCTGGTGTTCGGGCTAGCGCTAGGCGTTCATCACGTTACCGTGGCGCTGACCCTTCCTGCCATAGCAGTCATTGTTTATCGAACGCAGGGCGTGACGTTCTTCACGAGCAGACGATTGGTTTATGCCGCATTGATTTCGATTGGCGCTCTCGTTGCCGTTTATGCTTACCTGCCACTTGCAGCCTCGCGGTCGCCTGTCATTAACTGGGGCCATCCGCGTTCGCTGCAGGAAATATGGTGGCATCTAACGGGCCGCCAGTATCAGGTCTATTTCTCTTTTAGACCGGAGATAATGGGAAAGCAGTTTGCTGAATTCTGCGGAATGGCGTTGCGCGAGTTCGGTGTTGCCCGGCTTCCGTTGCCGCTCCTCCTGGCTTTCGTGGGCTTCGTTAACGCTTTTAAGCGAGACCGCACCACTTTCTGGTTTGTGTTGACTATCGTGATCGCCGATTTGGCGTACGCCCTTAGCTACGAAATTGCGGAAGACAAAGATGCGTACTATCTGCCCACATTTATTTCGATCGCGATTGTCGCAGGACTCGGCATCCGATGGTTGATCCAGAGCGCCGTTTCCAAATCCTTACCGGCCGTGAAGCCATCTTTGGCAGCGGCAATTGCCGTTTTGGTTATTTGCACGATCGCTCTCATAGCGAATTGGCCGTTTAATAATCGCAGGCAATACCTCATCGCGCACGATTACGTCGACAATCTGCTCAAGGCGATCGCCCCCAAGGGCCTCCTATTGACACTCGATTGGCAAGTCGTGTCCCCCACGTTCTATGCGCAGGAGGTAGAACAGCTCCGCCCGGACGTAAAAGTGGTGGACATCAATCTTTTGCGGCGCTCGTGGTATTTCGATTATTTGAAACACGCTTATCCCGGCTTGATCGAGCGGTCGCGCGAGAAGATCGACGCATTTGTTGAGAATCTCAAAGAATGGGAGCGCGATCCCGGGGCTTTTGCCAGGAGCCCGGCTCTCACTCAAAGGATTAGCGCAGCATTTTTAGAGATGATTCAAGCGATCGTGACGAACGAAAGCAGGGTTGCGCCGATTTATATGACGAGCGATTTGCTTTCCTCCGACTCCGTCAACGGCGAGCTGACGAGATGGCTTACTCAAAAATATCAGCTGGTTCCGCAAGGGCTTGTCTTCAATCTCGTGGAGGGGCAGGACTTTCATGATTCGCCTGATTTGCATCTGCAAATCCGCGGCCTTGCCGACGGGACACTGCGTTTCGGAAAAGGCGATCCAGTAAACGTTAAAGTACTGCCGGTCTATGCGAACATGTTGATCAATCGCGGACGATATCTGGCTTTATTCGGTCAACACCAGCGTGCCATTGCTGCTTTCGAACAGGCACTCGCGCTCAATCCGGACCTCGCCTTGGCACGGCAGGGATTGGCGGAAAGTACGGCGAAACGCGGGAATCAGTAGCAGAGGTAGGGTTCCGAAGGTCGATGTGCGAGGACAATGAAGTCTAAACGTACGCGCGGTCACTTTTCGTAATTCGCTCATTGGGATTTTGCCATGCTCAGGCGCTAGTCTTGCTTTAGTTACGCAGAGTCTCTATATCGCAAGGATGAACGTCCCAGCTTGTTGTCGATTTTGGCCGCGGCTTCCACTAGCGATCCTTGCTCTTGCCATCTCGGCGATGCCAGTTCGGGCAACCGAACAGCTGATTGCACTTAAAGCGGAGCGCTTGTTCGACGGGAAATCAAAAACACTCCTGCATAATGGCGTCGTCCTCATTGAAGGCGACAAGATTGCCGATGTTGGCAGCAATCTGGCGATTCCCAGTCGTGCGCAGGTGATCGATCTTGGCGACGCCACACTTGCTCCGGGATTCATGGACGCGCACACGCATCTCACGCTCGATTATTCAGGCGACTACAATGTCCGCCGTCTGCACGAGCTGGATCTCAACGTTTCAGAGCAAGCGATCCGAGCGACAACCTTCGCGCGCGCTACAGTCGAAGCGGGCTTCACTACCGTCCGTGACCTCGGCAGCCGCTTCGTCGGCAGCCGCGAGTTTGTCGATGTGGCGTTGCGTAATTCGATTAACAAAGGACTAATTGTCGGCCCGCGAATGCTGGTAGCGACCAAAGGGATCGGCGCCACGGGCGGTCACTTCGACCCGACCAATGGGTTTCGCGATTTCCTTTTTGGGCGCGAGCCGGATTATACCGATGGCATTGCGAATGGGCCGGAAGAAATCCGCAAGGCAGTTCGGTTTGAAGTGAAGAATGGCGCCGACGTGATCAAGGCTGCTGTATCTGGTGGGGTGCTTTCGTTGACCGACGAGGTGGATACTCCGCAGCTTACTCCCGCGGAAATGGGGGCATTGGTCGATGAGTCACACCGGCTGCGCAAAAAAGTAGCCGTGCATTGCCATGGGGATCAGGCGGCCCGCGAAGCGATCGAAGCGGGCGTTGACTCGATCGAGCATGGTTCGTTCATGAAAGCGGAAACGCTTGCCCGGATGAAAACTAAAGGCGTCTTCCTTACGCCCACGCTGATGGCCACGGAATGGATAATGGGCAAGCTGGAGAATTATCCTCCAGTGTTGCAGGCTAAAGCCAAAGCCGCTGCGGCCGCCCGGTCGGACATGTTTCGCAACGCTGTCAAAATGGGCGTGAAGATTTCTTTTGGAACTGATGCCGCTGTTTTTCCTCACGGACAAAACGCGAAAGAGTTTAAATTAATGGTCGATCTCGGGATGACACCGATTGATGCGTTGAAATCCGCCACCGCAAATGACGCCGACCTTTTTGGGATTGCCCAAAAAGTCGGCACGCTGGAGAAAGGAAAACTGGCCGATGTTATAGCGATGCCGGGAGATCCAACTGCAGATATTGTATCCACCGAGCGGGTCTTCTTCGTGATGAAGGAAGGAAAAATCATCAGAAACGGGCCGCCAATTGTCCAAGGCGCCGGCAAAACAATCGAGTCGGCAGAAGACGCGGTTCCGGCGGATTAATGGTTCTGTTGCGCTGAAGTTGATTTTTGACAATGGGAAGATAGTCGCTAGGTTCCGCATCCGCCGCTCGTTTGATGCGAGCCGGACAACATTTTTAAGCAGGAGCCTCGGTATCTGCAGTAAGAGACCGGGGCGATAGGACTGCAAACCGACATGCAAAGAAATCGAAGCAAACGTTATCGCGTAGCCGCGCAGCAGGTTGACCGGGCAAAGGCTTACACACTTGTCGAGGCTGTTTCGACGCTGAAAAAATTTCCGCCGACAAAGTTTGATCAAACCGTGACCGTCTCGTTCCGGCTGGGTGTTGATCCGAAGCAATCCGATCAGATGGTTCGCGGGACCTGTCCGCTTCCGCATGGCAGTGGCAAAAAAGTGCGGGTGCTGGTTTTTGCCGAGGGTGAGGCGGCACACGCAGCCAGAGAAGCGGGCGCGGAGTTTGTTGGGATGAAAGATCTAATCCAGAAGTGCCAGGAAGGCTTCCAAGATTTTGATGTCGCGATTGCGACGCCGGCAGCGATGGCGGAGGTCCGCAAATTGGGGAAGGTGCTTGGGCCGCGCGGACTGATGCCGAACCCCCGCACCGGGACAGTAACGGACGACACAGGCAAAGCCGTGCAGGAAGTGAAAGCAGGCCGCGTGGAGTTTAAACTCGATAAGAACGGCAATGTGGCGGTGCCTGTCGGGAAATTTTCGTTTGAGGAAAATGCTCTGGTGGAAAACGGAAGCGCGGTAATCGAGGCAGTCGTTCGAGCTCGTCCCGCCTCAGCGAAAGGGCGGTACCTTGAAGGCGTGACAATCAGTGCGACCATGTCTCCCGGAGTTCGCGTTGATCCAGCGCCGTATTTGAATGTGTAGTCTTAGAGACTCAATATCTCGAAAATAGAATGAGGCCAGAAAAAACCAGCGTCGTTTCAGATCTTTCCGAGAAGTTGAAACACTCTCCGTTTGTGCTCGTAACCGACTACCAGCGCATGAAGGTCGGCGATTTTAGTGAATTGCGGAATCGGCTGGCGCCAATCGGCGCAGAAGTGCACGTCGTGAAGAATAACTTTCTCAAACGTGCCATGACCGATTCCGGTTTTCCTGATGCGGGCGAGACGCTGACCGGTCAGACAGCCGTTGTTACTGGCGAAAATGATGTGGCGCCCGTGGCCAAAATCTTCAAGATATTCGCAGCTGAATTCAAAATCGCGACGCTAAAGATTGGCTTTGTTGACCGGGCGATTCTTTCCGCTGCAGAATTGGAAACGCTGGCGGAGCTGCCCGCGCGCGAAGTTTTGCAGTCGCAATTGCTGGGCCTGTTCTTGTCGCCCGCGACGCACCTGGTGCGCTTGCTGAATGAACCAGGCTCCGCGTTGGCTCGGGTATTAAACGCGAAGGCAGAAAAGGAGGGCGCCGCGCAAGCGGCTGCGTAAGATAGTTTTTCGGCTCGCAATGGCGGGTCGAGAGGTGAAACAAAAACTGTCCGGGCCAGTGGCTATTGGCCTTAATTTTCCGAAGGGTTTCGGAAGCGGCAATTGGAGGAAAAAAATGGCAGATACAGATAAATTGGTGGAGCAACTTAGCACTCTGTCGGTGCTGGAGATTGCTGGGTTAGTCAGGCAACTGGAAGAAAAGTGGGGTGTAAGCGCAGCGGCCCCAGTGGCAGTGGCGGCTGGACCAGCCGCAGCGGGCGCAACTGGCGGAGCGGCGGCTCCGGCGGCAGAAGAGAAAACTACCTTTGATGTGATCTTGAAAGAGATGGGCTCGAACAAGATTGCTGTGATCAAGGAGGTTCGCGGTGCAGTGCCGGGACTCGGCTTGGCGGAAGCCAAGGCGCTTGTGGAAGGCGCGCCGAAGACAATCAAGGAAGGCGTGACAAAGGAGGAGGCGGGCGAGATCAAGAAAAAGATCGAGGCCGCTGGTGCGAAGGTCGAAATCAAATAACGCAAGGACTCGCGAAACCGAACTTGAGTTTGTCCCCATCCCGAATGAAGCGAATGGATCTATAAGGCCCCATACGCCGCACATTTTCCTTGCGGACCAGAAATTTTAGTCTAACGTTGTTTTCTGTTAGAAGCAGGCAGAACTATTTTTAATCCGGCGCTCAACGGCAAAGCAAA
>DASTZJ010000285.1:0-3013 GCA_035764345.1 Candidatus Udaeobacter sp. | reverse complement strand
TCGTCCTTATCGGAAGCGAGTTGATCATAGATTTCGATCGCGCGCTGATAATTGTTTGGATCGGTTGCGCCCATCTCAAAGAAAATGTCGCCCTTGCCGCACAGCGCCTCGCGTTTCTCGGCGGGACCGGCATCACTCTTTAACACCTCATCGTATAAGGCGAGAGCGTCCTTGGGTTTGCCAAGCTTGCGTTCGATCACAGCCTGCTCATTGCGCGCTGCCCATCGCAGTGAGCTGTTCTGCCGCACCACTTGATCAAACAGAACAATCGCCCGGTCCAGTGCATGTTCACCCATGCTGGACATCGCCGACTCTGCCGCGAAGAAGAGGGCTTTTTCACCAAGCGAATTATCGGGAGTCTGTTGGGCAATAAGTTCAAATTGTGTCTGTGCGTTCGCAAAATCCTGGCGTCGGTAATAAAGCTCAGCCAACTTCATTCGAACTTCCAGAGAGAACGGCGAGGTTCCATGTTGTTCGAGGAAGCGCTTTGCGAGCTCAATAACTTTCGCTTCATTGCCGCCGGCTGATTCCTCAATCCAGATGTTGAGATAGTCGCCGCGTTCCGCAGCTGCCGCGGTTGGCGACTTGGCTGCGCGAGTCAGATAGTTGCGTGCTTCGTCGAGGCGCGGTGGCGAGGCATGAAAGGCTAGTTCCGCCAGGCTGACCAAGGCTTCCGACACGCGAGGACTTTTCGGAAAATCATGAATGAACTGTTGCAGCGATCTCGCCGCTTTTTCGTCGCCTTTTGCCGCTTGCACAAGGCCTTCTTCCAATCGCAATTCGGCACGCATATCTTCGTCGCCGCCCGGTTTCCCCAGTTCACTGTAATCGGTTAGAAACCGTGTGTGGTTCCCGAGTTGGAGCCAGCCTGTGGACGCATTGAAAAGCGCAATGTTTGCCCACGGCGAACGGGAACGCGCGATTTGTTCAAAGTCCGTAGCAGCTCTGTCAAATCGCCTCGCGAGGTATTTTGCCTGGGCGGATAGAAAATCGATTTGGATCAGCAAAGACGGCTCGGGACGAAAAGAGCGCGCATCATCCAAAATCGCAATCGCTTCATCGAAGCGCTTATCTTCGACTTCGAATTGTGCAAACTCGAGCAAAGCAGGCGCGATCGCCTGAGATTTTACGCCGGTGTGGCGAAGATCGGTAAATAATTGCCGAGCCCGCTCCCTCCGCCCCGCGCGAATTTCGAACCGCGCGAGATACCACCGGGCAAACGTTCGCCGTGGCTGTTCGGGACTCCGCACCCATCTCTCCAGTTCGTTGCGTGATGGCCTGTGCTCTGCCCGGTACAGCTCATCGAGTCTTGCGAAAAGAACAGGAAGATTCGGGTCCGCGGGATGACGATCAATGAATTGCTCGATGACATCATCGGCGCTTTCCGGCGTTTTTAGTTGCTCTTGCGCTTCCGCGGTGCCGAAGACTGCCGCGATTAACGCAGAGTGGGCCGCGCCCTGTGGTCTTTTCAAGAGACCCTGAAAAATGCCGATCGCTCTTTCCGGTCGCCGCTGGATGAGTTCGAGACGCCCCCGCAACACCCGGCGTTCTCTTCGTTCCGCAATCGATGTTGGCTGTGTCTCTTCCAGAAGGCGGCGGGCGCTGGCAGCATCGCCCGTTTCAATATACAATTCGGCTGCTCGCAGTTGCGCTGGCGTCGCCCATTGCTCGTCATGAAAGAGAAGCGTAAATTTTTTCAGCGCTTCATCGCGTCTCCCCAAAGCGCGCAGCATTTCCGCTGCTCCAAAAATCGCTGCGCCGCGAAATGCCGCCCGCTCATCCTTGGCCAGTTGCTCGTAGAGTGGCAGTGCTTCGGCCCATTGATGCAGGCTCGCGAAGGCCTGGGCGCGCCAAAATTTTGCCCAGGGTAGTTCGCGTACCCGGACATCTTCCAACAAAATCAGAGTACTCTTTGGCTGCTTTGCAGCTATTTGCGCTTCGGCAAGCTTCTCCGCGACCGCGCGCCACTCGGATTCGGGCAGATCTTTATTCAACGCCTGCAACCGCACCAGGGCTACTTCCGGCACCCCTTCCGCGATCGGCGCGCTAGCTTCGGCAATTTCGTTGGAAATGTCTGCTTGGGCGAATTGCGCGAGCAGGCTCATCAGACACATCAGTCCTGCGCGTCCAATGTTGCTCATGTGTTTTTCAATGACGGCCGCAGATATTGTCCGGTATGGCTGCCTGGCAGCTCGGCAATCTTCTCCGGTGGGCCTGCTCCCACGATCTCGCCGCCACCCTCTCCGCCTTCGGGCCCCAGGTCAATGATCCAGTCGGCGCACTTGGTCATCTCCAGATTGTGTTCAATCACGATCACCGTGTTACCCGCGTTGCGCAGCTTCATTAATACTTGCAGCAGTTTTTCGATATCGGCGAAATGCAATCCAGTCGTCGGTTCATCGAGGATGTACAGCGTGCGTCCAGTCGCCTTCTTCGCAAGCTCGGTTGCCAGTTTTACGCGCTGGGCTTCTCCGCCGGAAAGGGTCGTTCCGGCCTGACCAAGTCGCAGATAACCCAGGCCCACATCCAGTAATGAGTCTAACTTTTCTGAAATGCTGGGCACGTTTCGGAAAAAGCGCGCTGCTTCGTCCACGGTCAGATCAAGGACATCGGCAATGTGCTTGCCTTTGTAAGTGATCTCGAGGGTTTCACGGTTATAGCGTTTGCCGTGGCACACTTCGCATTCGACATAAACGTCCGGCAAAAAGTGCATCTCGATCTTGATTAGTCCATCGCCTTCGCAATTTTCGCAACGGCCGCCCTTGACGTTGAAGCTGAAACGCCCAGCGTCATAACCGCGCACCCGCGCCGCGGGCAATTGGCTGAACAGTTCTCGAATCGGAGTGAACGCCCCCGTGTAGGTCACCGGGTTCGACCGCGGCGTTCGCCCAATCGGGCTTTGGTCGATCACAATTGCCTTGTCGATTTGCTCCACTCCGCGAATCGCCCGATGAGTGCCCGGTTTTTCCTTCGCGTTATGGAAACGTCGAAACAGCGCACGCCGCAGAATGTC
>DASTZJ010000284.1:0-12042 GCA_035764345.1 Candidatus Udaeobacter sp. | reverse complement strand
TTCGACCAAGTATACGATTCTCGATAGCCGCCTTTCGCTGGTAAGGCGATGTACAGCCGCAAAGAATTGTTGAAGCCCTGCGAAGCGTTCTTTCCCTTCGATTTTAACCAGGGCATCTTTATGCCGCTGCCGCGATTCATGCCAGCGCCCCGAAACCAGAGCAGCATTCGCAGTGACATCTTCTTGCCGTAGCAAACGAAGGCCCGCCACCTCAATGAGCTGCTCGTTGACGCCGGGCGGCACAAACAAGAAAAGGCCGATTGAACTACGCAAGGCTAACTCGTCGTTAGTCACTGGCCCGGTAATTACCACTGGATCGGTGAAGATGGCGCTGTGGCCAGGCCGAAGGACGCGGCGCCATTCCCGGAACACTTGCTGTCGATCTGGAAAAATGGTTCATCGAATCGATGCAGAGGACCGCGTCGAATGAATTATCGTCGAAAGGCAATGCGGAATTCGCGTCCGCGACTGCAAATGTTATCCGATCAGCCCGACTTGAGCTGGCCGCGCTTTGAGTTGCTGTAGCGACTCCTGCCTCATTAGCATCGATGCCCATGACTCGGCAACCCACGTGATCTGCGATGTAAATGGCAGGCCCACCGGAACCGCTAGCAACTTCGAGGACCTGATGCGCGGGCCGAAGATCAAGCCAGGAAAGGAAGCGATCGTACTCCTCGGCTGTCGTCCAGCTGTTCTGGCCAATATCCTCGCCAAACGTCTCCTTACGGATCGTTTCAAGAACCTCCTTAGTGAAGTGGCTGTAGGTGCTATCAAACAGATCAATGCGTTCTGCCACGACGGGACCTTTCGATGAGTACAATGTGGCTTGATTTCTGACGTGGCAAGAAAGTGCGGTTTCCGAGCGGTAATCTTCCCCTCGGAATGAACGGATCTACGGCGCTTATGCGCGCTCGCTACAACACGCATGTCAGATTTTGAACGACAATGTTCGCGGAACTGTCTAGGTTTCACCATGATGAAACTCATTGCGTTAATAACGGCGGGACTCTTTGCGGCAGGCACGATGTTCGCGGGCGAACACGGCAACTGCGCAAAGCAAGTCGGAAACGAAGCGAAAATGGCGTGTCAGGTTTCATTGGCCAGCCTCAATCTGACCCCGGAGCAAAAGACAAAGATGGATGCGGCCATGGAGGAGCATCACAAGGCCGGTTGTTCTGAGGCGAGCGAGGAAAAATACATGCAGGAGGCAAAAACAATCCTGAGCAAGGAGCAGTACGCGAAGTTCAAAGCCGAATGCAAGAAAGGCGAGAAAGGCAACACGCAGACCTGATCACGGATTGGAATCAGATTAACATTCGCGTCGAGAGCAATCTCGGCGCGTTTCGTGTACTGGGCGAGCGGTCCCAGTCCGACCTCCTGGACAGTTCCTAGCTTTCTGGTTTCCTGATTGAGCGTCCAAAAATCGCGTAGCGCAAAGGGGAGATCAGATGGCCGTGATCAGATTTTTAACTAACTATTGAAGCGGTGATTCCTCTCAGCCTGAAAGTTGTGTACACGCTTTTCGTTTGTGCGGTTGTGCCGATTTATTGGCGACAGTACGGCCCGGCTAATTTCCTTTGGTTCTCAGACATAGCTTTGCTCGCACTCGTGCCCGCGCTTTGGCTGGAGAACACGCTGCTCGTGAGCATGGTGGCTATCTCAGTCATGTTCTTTGAAGCACTCTGGAATATCGATTTCTTTTTCCGGCTCTTGACCGGCAAGTCATTGATCGGTTTGAGCGCCTATATGTTCGATCCCAAGATCCCCTTGTTCATCCGCGGGCTATCGTGTTTCCACATCGTCCTGCCGCTCCTACTTCTCTGGACGCTTCACCGGCTCGGCTACGATCAACGGGCTTTTGTGTGGCAGACAATTGTGGCGCTGGTGGTGCTGCCACTCTCTTATCTAGTAAGCAACCAACAGGAGAATATGAATTGGGTCTAGGGGTTCGGTCAGAATCCACAGAGGATTCTGCCAGCATCGCTGTTTGTGATGGGTTTAATGCTGCTGTCCCCTGTCGTTGTTTATCTGCCGACACACTTTCTTTTCACGAGAATTTTTCGAGCTGCAGAACCGTAAAGGCGATGGAGCCGCTGGTACGCGCGGCCGGGCAGTGCGCTCTCCGAAGTTCTTGTTTGTTCGCGTCATGTGAACCCTGTTTAATTCAACGCGATGGAACTTGGTGACCAAGCCTTTGAAGCCATTCTATGAGAGCAAAAATCGCACTTAAATGGGCGATCGGCGCAATCGCGGTTGTGGTTCTTATGGCGCTAGCCGCTGTGGTCTGGTTTTTCGTCGCTTTTTATGTGTCGATGGAAAGAGGCGAGGAACATCGCCGCCAATTGCAGGCGCTGCAGGACTCGGGAAAATGGGACTTTGGCGATCAGCCGGCGTTGTTCGCTGTCGCCCAAGGTATCGTAAGGAACGATCCGGACGCGATCCGTGCGGCAGCAAAGGCCGTCCCGGATTTGCAGGCGCCCGGACGGGACGGCGCAACACTGCTCAACTTCGCGATCAGGCAATCGTGGCAGCGCCCGGAATTAGCCGAGTCGATTAGAACTTTGCTTTCGCTCGGCGCGAATCCGAACTACACCAATGGCCAGCGGAACTCCTTCGCGATGGCCAACGCGGTGCATGCGTCGGCGGCGGTTCTGCGCGCGATGCTGGAGGCCGGTGGAAATCCAAACACTCGCGATGAGTTTGGCCGGCCCATGATTCTCATGAACTGGTATCTGGGTTACTACAAGAGTCAGGCGAGATCGCGGCTCGAACTGCTTCTTGATCGTGGCGCGGACGTAAATTCCGCCATGCCCGAGGATGGATCCGATTCTGCCGGTTATTCGTTGCTGCTTTACCGCACTGAGATGGGACTCGAAGACAGCCTCGGCTACACGGATGCATTGACCTTGCTCGAGCGCGGCGCCGATCCGAATCGCGCGGGGGCTGACGGAATGACGTTTGGAAAAATGCTAACGGACCACCAGGCGCATTTCCAGCGAACGCTGAACAAGGTTCCGGTAGAGTTCGCCACGCTTTGGGACTGGGCCGAGAAACACAGGATCATCCAGCGAGCGCAGTAAGTCCATAGATCAAAAAAAAGCGGTCGAAAGGTCCACCAACGATGCATCATCGCATCGGGACCGAACGAGATTTGCCATTAAATCTTGCTAGCAAGAACTGCGCATGATTGTCTAGCCCCGAGTCGTGGCGCGAGAATTCAAACCGTTGCGTTTCTTTGTGATGATGGCGGTGGCGGCCTTCGTCGTGTGTGGTGTGACGGCATTCTATACTCATCGCGCAGCTCACGGCAGAACGCCGGAGGAGCGGGCGGCCTATGCAATCGGCGAAAGAGCGGGCGAAGAGACGCCGGCGGGAGCACAGTTGCCGACGCCCGCTGAGTTGAACACGATGGCTCAGAAGTATTTCAAGCAGCAGGGGGCCGGCAATCCGCAGAATTGGGACCTGGCTTTCGAAAACGGTTACGAGGAAGGGTTCAAGAAAACGCATCCGCGGCGAGCCGCACAATGAACCCGCCACCTTTACCAGTTCGAAAACGCTTCCCGTGGATTCTTTACTGGGTCGTTCTAGTGCTCATTGTTCTCGTTGCCCTCGCGCCAGTGGGATCTGTGGTAGCCTGTGGCTTAATTGCCAACGCGCACGGCTGCAAAGTGGATGAAGGCTCGGTGCATCCCTGCATCATCAATGGACAGGATTATGGTCAGCTTCTGTACACGCTCGGGGTATTGGGTTGGCTGATGCTTGTTACTATTCCCGGCGGCGCTTTCGCATTCGTGATTTGGTTGATTGTTCTCATCCTGCATCGGGAAAACTGGCGAAAGCGATTCTCCGCCGGAGTTCCTCCTCCAATTCCCCGGCCGCCTGCGACGGCATAAGCGCTATCGCATCGGCGAAACTGTTGGCGACCTACCTCCGTTAAAGCTTCCAATCTTCGCTGAAGCTCTGATGCGACGAATCGGCGTGACAGAGACGTTTTGTCGACCGACGTTCGATCTCAATAGCTTTCATCGCCTGGCTCAATCCTAAACCGCGTGTTCTACATCGCGCTATAGATCATTCATGAAGTCCAATCGCGCGTTCACAACGCTCACGCGACGCCTTGAACAACATCCGGCGCTGTTTCGGCCGTGGAAAGGCACAATGTATCGTCTCACGACGTTAAAGTATCGCGATCCAAGCGAGATTCTTTTAGGTGAAGGAAGCTATCGTTACGGAGGGCGCTGGAATGCGATGGGGTCCTTTCGCGCCGTTTACGGCAGCACCGATGACGTCGTTGCCTTAGCTGAATCGAAAGCGAACGCGGACTACGCCAAGCTGCCGTATCCATTTCGCGAGCCGCGTCTGGTGATCGCGGCGGATATTTCCCTTGGTCGCGTTCTCGATCTTACCGCGTTGGAAACACTGAAAGCGCTCGAGGTGACAGATGAGGAACTGCGCCGGGAAGACTGGCGCAAAGTGCAAGAGCAAGGTTTTGAAAGCTTCACGCAGGCGCTGGGCCGCGCGGCGTTTTCGGCCAAAGCGGAGGGATTGCTGGCACGATCGGTGCGCGTGAAGGATGGAATCAACGTGGTGTATTTCCCGCAGAACAAGGCACGCGAAAGCGAAGTCCGTCTTTGGGAGCCACAGCAGTAGCAGGATGTTGATAAGTAACCGAAGAAGTTTAGCGTGCAAATATTCATGCAAATTTGCACGTTAAAGTGCTTGCACATGTAATCAGGCCATGACATATTGTTTCATGAAAACAAAGACTCGGAGTCGGCGTCTCTCTGCCAAAGCCCGCATAGGCTCAAAGCACTTTGCAATCCAGCGCGAGAATCACGCCGCAGTGCGTGATATTAGCGCCCGGTTCGGTGTGCGCCAGGACATGCTCAGTCGGATGACCGGATTTTCTCCGCGCGCAGTCGCGGAGTGGACGCGGGGGAAAGAACCATCTGCGCCGGCAAAACGAGCTTTTGCCGAGGTAGATCGCTTGCTCGATGCGCTTGCGCGATTGATGAAACCGAAAGAAGTGGGGCAATGGCTGAAGCAACCGAATCCCGCTTTTGAAGGTTCGACTCCCGTGCAAGTAATCGAACGCGGACAAATGGATCGCATCTGGCGAATTCTTTACCACGTGGAATCCGGAGAGCCAGGTTAATGGCCTGATGTAGCCCAACCCGAGCGTCGAAGCGCGGGGCTGATTTAACAATGAAGGCCGCAGCAGCGACAGCCGTGAAATTCGTCGCGAGTAGGCAGGCTACAGAATTTTTTAAGGCTGACACAGCGGTCGCTACAGACGAAGATTCGCGTCGATGAAAGACCTTACCCAAGGCTCAGTCACGAGACACTTGCTGCATATGTCGGCATTTCTGGCCATGAGCATGGTGGTGCAGACCCTTTATTTGCTGGCCGATCTTTACTGGGTGGGACACCTCGGAAAGGAAGCGATCGCGGCAGTCGGTGTTGCGGGCAACATCACAATGATTGTGCTGGCGCTCACCCAGATGCTGGGCGTCGGGACAACCACGTTGATCTCGCAAGCCGCCGGCAGAAAAGATCAGCCACACGCTGAGCTGGCTTTCAATCAGTCTTTTGTCATGTCGATCGTGATTGCGCTTGCGTTGGGCGTTGTCGGATTCATTCTGCGCCCTGCGTATTGCGATTGGCTGAGCGCAGATGCTGCTACGGCCACATTGGCAAAAGCATATCTGCTTTGGTTTCTTCCCGGACTATTACTTCAGTTTCCACTGGTAGCCCTGGGTTCGGCGCTGCGCGCGACCGGTATCATCAAGCCGGCGGTGGGATTCCAGGTGCTCAGTGTGCTGCTCAACATCGTGCTTGCCCCACTATTGATTTTCGGAATCGGCCCGTGGCCAAAACTTGGCGTGACCGGCGCGGCGCTTGCCACGTTCATTTCCATTCTCGTCGCCGACGTGTTGATGGTGATTTATTTCGAAAAGAAATACCATTATCTGCGTTTTCGTTTTCCGTTGTTTCGCCCGCAAACAAAGGTCTGGGGAGGCATGCTGCGGATTGGTGTGCCGGCGGGTGCGGAGTTTTTGCTGCTCTTTGTGTACATCATGATCGTTTACGCGATCATCCGGGGCTTTGGACCGGCGGCACAGGCAGGCTTCGGAATCGGCGCACGCGTGATGCAGGCGCTTTTCCTGCCGGTAGTGGCGCTTAGTTTTGCCGTTTCGCCCGTGGTCGGCCAGAACTTCGGCGGCCGCCGCGCGGATCGAGTCCGGCATTCCGTCTATTCTGCAATTGGCATCGCATCGTTGATGATGCTGGTGCTCACATTGATTGCGTTCCTCGTGCCGGGCACGTTGATTCGCATTTTTTCGCGCGACCCGCGAGTCATTGCCTTCGGCAGCGAATACCTCCGGATCGTTTCCTTGAATTTCATCTCGGCCGGAATTGTTTTTGTCACTTCCAGCATTTTCCAGGGAATCGGCAATACGCTGCCGCCGCTGTTTAGCTCAATGACACGCCTGGTCTTGTTCGCCTTGCCAGCGATGTTGATTTCGCGGATGCCCGGGTTTGAGATCCGGGAGTTGTGGTATCTATCCGTTGGGTCGATCGTTTTTCAGATGTGCGTCAATCTCCTGCTGCTCCGGCACGAACTGCGAAAACGACTTAGATTCGACGAACCGGAAAGTTTTATTCCCGCGAGCGCCACCGCGTCGTAGTTTCCGCGCAGTTCCAATACGAGTACTTTTACCACGTTCTTAGCATCTCGTTTTGGCGCTGAACACCTACATTACACGGGCCGTTCTTTCTCTTCGGCCCATGATCGCAAACGCAAACAGGCTGACGAACACAGCGACGCAAAGCCAGGCGAACCAATCGCCAGTTCGCGTGTAAAATGTTTTCTCGGGGGCGACGTTTACTGTTCCAGTAAGCGACACAAAGCGGCCGGGCACGGTTGCCGTTTCCGCCAGGATGCGACCGCGGTTATCGCTGAGAGTTAGCAATCCATTGCGCGCCGAACGAGCCATGGCGAAACCGTTTTCGACCGCGCGCAGGACGGCCATGCGCGCGTGCAACCAGCGATCACGATTGAAGTCCCAAGCCGGCACCAGTAACAGATTCGCACCGTCGATTGCGTATTCGCGGCTGAGCTTGGGAAAATCCATGTCCTTGCAAATCTGCAGTCCCCAACGTCCCGACGGCTCATCGAGAATTACTCGTTTATCGCCGGGTTTTTCGGGTTCGACGCCAGGGATGAGATGATGCTTGTCGTAGTTCGCTTCTAATTTTCCGTCAGCCGAATACAAGCGCGACGAATTGAAGGCACCGGATCGTGCTCTTCGAACGACGCCAAGGACAATTGCTGCGTGTGTAGCAGTGACGGCCGAAGAAAAAAGGGCGTCCACTTCCGATAACGCGCTCTCGCTAATGCGTCCAATTTTTTCCGGGAGAACAACAGCCTGCGTTCCAGCTGGAGTAACACGGCTGATCTCGTGAGCATATTCGCGCAACAGTTCCAATGCTTGCTGTTCGGAGCCGAGATAAACGCTCATCGGCACGTCCTTGGCGATGAGTGTTACCGCGACAGATCGAGCAGGATTCGATTGCAATCGCCATTTGCCAAAAACAAGCACTGCGCAAACGACGAACCCGACAGCGATAACGAGCCAGCGACGTTGCCATGGTTTTCCCGCGCCGCTCAACAGAGCTGCCGCAGCGCCGGCAAACAGAAATGCGATGAAACTGATTCCCCAAAGACCGGTGATCGCAGCGATCTGAATCACAGGGAGACAATCCATTTGTGTGTAAGCGAGATTGCCCCATGTGCTGTGAGGCGACGCCATCGCGGTGAGATATTCGTACGCCACCCAGTAAACGGGCAAGGCAAGCGAGGCGAGGAAGAGCGATCCGCGTCGGAGAAAACTGCGCACGAATAGAACGCCCAAACCAAAAACTACGGCGGGAACTACAAAGTAAAGGACGGTGATCCGCGGTGGCAGTTCGATCTCGTGTCTGACATAATTCCATTGGTTCATTTCGCCGATGAGCCATGCGATCGCGCCGAGCAGGAAAGCGGCGCTGCTGCGAAGTCGCGGTGCAATCGCGAGCACGGGAATCGGCGCCAACCAAAGCGCCCACCAAATTGGGTGAAGCCCGGTACCGAGATACGCGAACGCCGCGGACGCGAGACCGGCCGCGGCGACAAGGAAAAATTTACGAGCTCGCATTCGAGTAATGCCCAAGATGTGATTGCTCTCGACTGTCCTGGCAAGTGAATCCGATAAGCAACGCGACAATCTTGGTGAATTGTCAATTGCGGAAGTCGGGGAGAAATAGGATGTCAGGCTGCTAGCCTGACCCGGCAAGTGGGCTGCTAGCCCGCTTCCAGCCATGTTTGGCAGGCTGGCAGCCTACCGGTCAAGTCAGCCAAGCTGGCCGACATCCGACTTCGCGAAACCAAAAGCGCCATGTGGTGCTACACTTTCTGATCCAGGATGAGCGAAAATATCAAAACGCGCGAATTTTCCATTAGCGATTACGAAGCGGCACTCGCGCTGTGGCAACGGGTTGAGGGCCTCGAGATCGCCGAGGGTGATGACAAGGAAAGTGTTGCTCAGTTTCTGGCGCGTAACCAGGGACTGAGCAGAGTGGCAACCGATGGCTCTGCGATTGTTGGCGTCGCATTGTGCGGTCACGACGGACGCCGCGGATACATTTATCATCTGGCCGTTGATCCGATTTATCAGGGACGCAGAGTCGGTAAACGTTTAATGACTCAATGCCTCGACGGTTTACGCCGGGCAGGCCTTAAGCGAGCGCTGATCCTGGTAGCAAACGACAATCTGCGCGGCCGGAAATTCTGGCGTTACTACGGCTGGGAGGAAGTCCCTGGCCCCGTCGTCATGGGAATTGACCTTTAACGGTAGCTGCTAGCCGCGCGCCCATCATCAGCGCAACTGGTCAATGGAGAATTCGCTTACAAATACAATGCGGTACCCCGAAAGTGTTAGTCCCTACTCTTGGATAATGGGCAAGTAGAAGTCTATCGAAAGTCCGCCTCGCGTACGAACCAGGACTTACGATATTATTCTATGATGATGATTCGCTCAATCGCTGCTCTTGTCTTCGTGACAATCACACTCTCAGTTTCCGCGGCTTCCTGGGATGACGATTCGCATTATGTCTCGTTAGGCCCGCGGAACGGCTATTACATCGTACAACCCGACTCGCCGTTGATTCGTCAACTCGGTCTTTATGAAGCGCCAGTCATCGATACAGCCGACCCGCTGCGTCATGGCTACGGCGCGGACGCGCTCGCGTTCCGGTTCAATCGGAACGGCGTGTTGATTGCGCCTCCCGCTTATATCGCACAGTCATTGCCGTACGATTTCTACATGCGCCGAATCGGCTCGCTCACTCGCGGCCGCGCGACTACGCACTACGTGGAGGCTCTCTTTGGTCGCGGCCATAGTCGCGTCAATCGCCCGGATGGTTTTATGTGGTATTACGCGTTGCCGGTTTACAATCCATTCGAGGACTTTGGCGGCGGCCGCCGTTGATCGGCGAGCACACTAGACGATCGCGCGCGTCGTCTTAAATTAGCAGCATGGGAGTCGCGATTTTTCTGGCGACTATCTTTGCTGCAAGCGTTTCGGCGATCGCGAGCGCGACGAGCATCGTCAGCCCTGATCATCCCCAGACGTTTGCCTACGGCGAAATGATTTGGCGCCAGCTCTATCTCGAACGTGCGAGCGGCGAGCTGGCAGCGCGAATCACATTTAGTAATTTACCTTATGTCAGTGACGGCGAGCCGCGCAGGGATGAATCGTTCGACTTTCGTTTTCCGGGCATCAAATTTGATGCAACACGAGGCACATTTTTTGTGAGTGGCCGCGGCGGTCAGGCGATCGCTGTGGCGCGATTTCGCGGTGGTCCGCTCTGCGATTGGGTCGATCTGGCGTCGGGCGCGAAGATCTATCTGCTTAAAGAGAGCGGGCGCGTGACGGCAATTTTGACAGCAACCGATCACCCGCGCGCGGGAAGCCAGTGGATCGAGACAGACGACAATTGGTCGCTGCAAAATCTGTTGATTGCCCTGTTCGGCCAGCCTGGTCCCGGCCTGCCGTGAAGCCAGAGTTTCGCTGGGCGAGACTTACGACGGTTGCGCACCTGAGTAATTGGCAGGTGAGCGATCGAGGGCTGAGGTCATCTTGTATTGACCCGCTTGTTTGCGGGCCGACGGAGGCCCGGCTCCATCGATATGCATAGACGAGCAACCTTGGAGGCAGCCTGCCCTCAGGCTGTTTGAATTTACGAAATGGGCGTAGATCATTAATCACAACGTGTGAAGGTAGGCGGCGAACATTTTCGGACCATCTGGCTTAAGTCAGATGATGATATCGTCGTGCAACTCATCGATCAGCGTTTTTTGCCGCATCGTTTCGTGATCGAAGAAGTCCGCACTGTCGAGCAGATGGCCACGGCTATTCGCGAAATGCATGTTCGCGGGGCGGGATTGATCGGTGCGAGCGCAGGATACGGAATGTATCTTGCGGCGATCGATGCCTCGGCGCGTCCCGCAGCCGTGGAAGTTGATGAGCAACTGGTCCGCGCAGCGGCACAACTCAAGGGAACGAGGCCAACGGCAGTCAATCTTTCTTGGGCTGTGGAGCGCCAGCTAAAAAATATCGCCGAAGGGAAAGATGCGACCGAGAAGGTCGCTCTCGCTCTACGCACCGCAAAACTGATTGCGGACGAAGATGCGGAGCATTGCCGGATGATCGGGCAACACGGAGTGGAACTCATTCGGGAAACCGCGAGAAAAAAAGCAGGAAAGCGGGTGAATGTGCTCACGCATTGCAACGCGGGATGGCTCGCGTTTGTCGACTATGGTTCCGCTACCGCCCCGATTTATGCCGCGCATGACAGCGGCTTGCCAGTTCACGTGTGGGTCGCTGAGACGCGACCCAGAAATCAGGGTTCCAAACTTACTGCATGGGAGCTGGGCGAGCATGGAGTGCCGCATACGATCGTCGCAGACAGTGCTGCGGGACACTTGATGCAACGCGGCGCGGTGGATTTGGTGATTGTTGGAAGCGATCGCACGACTTTCACGGGAGACGTTGCAAATAAGGTCGGGACATATCTCAAGGCGCTGGCGGCGAAGGATAATGGCGTTCCGTTCTATGTAGCGCTGCCTTCGTCTTCGTTCGACTGGAAGTCGCGCGATGGACTGAAAGAAATCCCGATCGAAGAGCGTAGCGCAGAGGAAGTGAAGCAAGCCGACGGCTGGTTCAACGGACAACAGCTGGAGGTGCGCGTTGCACCAAAGGAGAGTCCTGCGGCAAATTATGGATTCGACGTTACGCCGGCCCATCTGGTAACCGGATTGATTACCGAACGGGGCGTGTGTGAAGCGAACGAGAAAAGCATCCGCGCGCTTTTCCCAGACCAGGCGTCGTGAGCCGACTGTGTTTAGCGCCAACGACGCGATGTCACTTTCAGCCTGGGGCATCGCCCCAGAAATTTGATTGCCACAGACACAAGCGCTGAAAGGGCGACTCACGCTTGGCCCAATGATGAAACGCGCTTTCAGCGCTAGTGTCTGAACTTTCCATGGCTCCTGGGGGCGATGCCCCAGGCTGGAAATTGAGTTGTGCGCCTTTGGCGCTAAACAGAAACCGTGAGCAAATACGTAAAGTTTTCGTGCCGACGTGTGGCTGCGGGGATCGCTTCGTTCGGCGGGCTTGCTGAGTTAAATGCATGCAGACGGAAGCTTCTCGATCTACGTCTGATCGGCGTGGATTCGAACGGCATCGGGTTTGGCAATTTGAGCGTAAGGGACGGCGCGACCGACAAGTTTTACATCACCGGTTCTGCGACCGGAGGCATCCCCGAGCTGACGCTGGCAGACTGCGCAAAAGTAGTGACGTGCGATTTCAAGATGAACCGGGTCCGATACGAAGGCTCTGCGCTGCCTTCATCAGAATCCCTGACGCACGCCGCAATCTACAAGTCGGATGCAACCGCAGGAGCGGTTATTCATTGTCATGACTCCAAGTTGTGGGCACC